>CAJPPE010000001.1 GCA_905372345.1 uncultured Treponema sp.
AAACCGAATGTTGAGGGTTCGAGTCCTTCCTGGCCTGTAATTTTAAAAAACGAGGTTTTTATGGCTAAAATTGGAACTTTTTGGAAAGAATGTATAGGCGAGCTTAGAAAAGTTGTCTGGCCTACAGCTTCTGAAGTAGGGTCTTCAGTAAAAGTAGTGTTGATTTCTACCCTCATTGTAGCTGTTTTTCTCGGCGGTCTTGATGCTTTCTTTATAGCTTGTGTGGGTTGGATATTTTAAGTAATGGCTAAGGCTTGGTACATTCTTCATACCTATTCGGGATATGAGAATAAAATTGAAAGAACAATACGTACTCTGATAGAAAAAGGGCTTATTTCTGCAGATTTCGTTACAGATGTAAAGATACCTGAAGAACTTGTAATTGAAAATAAGGGCGGAAAAAAACGCAATGTTAAACGCAAGTTTCTTCCCGGTTATATGCTGGTAGAAATGAATCTTCCCGATCTCGGCTGGAAAAGTGTTTGCTCCGAAATCCGTAAAATTCAAGGTGTTACAGGCTTCTTGGGAACAGCGGGAAATGAAAAACCTCAGCCTATTTCTCCCGATGAAGCTAAAGAAATCCTACAAAAAACAGGGGAAATTAAGGGCGACAAGAATATCCGAGTTATTCAGAATTTCAGTGAAGGACAGCATGTTAAAATCATCGAAGGCGCTTTTGCCTCGTTTACCGGCGTTATCGATGAAGTTATGGCAGATAAAAATAAGTTAAGAGTTATGGTAGCGATCTTCGGCCGTACTACACCGGTCGAAGTCGAAATGTCTCAAGCCGAAATCATTTAAATTTTAAAAAAGGTGCGGTGCTTGGCATCGGCACTTTAATTGTATATTACGGGAGGAGGAAATACCTCCGTTTGTACCGGAAGGAGAGAAGATGGCAAAGAAAAAGGTTGTGACACAGATTAAACTTCAGTGTCCCGCAGGAAAAGCAACTCCTGCGCCGCCTGTAGGCCCGGCTCTAGGTCCGCACGGTGTAAGTGCACCTCAGTTTGTACAGCAGTTTAATGACCGTACAAAGTCCATGGAGCCCGGTTTGGTTATCCCCGTTGTTATTACGGTATATGCCGATAAGAGTTTTACTTTTATCCTCAAAACACCGCCGGCATCGGTTTTAATCAAAAAAGCCTGTAAGATTGAAAAAGGTTCTGCCACATCGGTTACTGCAAAAGTTGGGAAACTTTCAAAGGCCGCATTGGAAGAAATCGCAAAAACAAAGATGCCCGATATCAATGCGAACGACATTGAAGCTGCAAAGAAAATCATTGCAGGAACTGCACGAAGCATGGGTGTAGAGGTGGAGCGCTAGTATGAAACACGGAAAAAATTACAAAAATGCACTTGCAAAGTATGATTCTGCAGCATCCTACGAGCTTCCCAAGGCTGTTGATATTGTCAAAGAGCTTAAATACGCCAAATTCGATGAAACAGTTGAAGTTCATGTAAGTTTGACCCTTGGTAAGGGACAGAGCGTTAGAGATACCCTTGTTCTCCCTCATCAGTTTAGGGGTGAAAAAAAGGTTTTGGTTTTTTGTACGGACGACAGAGTAAAAGAAGCTCTTGACGCAGGAGCTGCTTATGCCGGTTCTACGGAGTATATCGAAAAGGTAAAGGGCGGCTGGCTCGATTTTGACATTGCCGTTGCTACCCCCGATATGATGAAGGATGTAGGCCGCTTGGGTATGGTGCTCGGCCGCAGAGGTTTAATGCCTAACCCCAAGACAGGAACGGTTACAACGGATATTGCAAGCGCTATAAACGAGCTTAAAAAAGGCCGTGTAGAATTCCGTGCCGATAAGGGCGGAGTTGTTCATCTCCCTGTTGGAAAGGTTTCTATGGATTCTTCCAAGATTGCAGAAAACGTACAGGCTCTTATCAACGAAACAATGAGAAAAAAGCCTGCCGATGCAAAGGGTGACTATATCAGATCCGTATCGATTAGTTCGACAATGGGCCCCGGTGTTTGGGTTGATTATAAGGTAGGAGAGTAAAAATGGCATTAAGAACAAAAAATCCGAATCGCCAAAAAACCGAAGCGATTGAAAGCATCAAAAACGATGTAAAAGCCTCCTCCGCTTTTATTTTTACCGAGTACAGAGGCTTAAAGGTTGAGCAAATCACTGAGCTCCGCAAAAAGCTCAGAGAAAATGCTTGCACATACAAGGTTGTACGCAATAATTTCGCACGCATTGCTTTTGAAGATGCCGATATTAAGGATGTAGATTCTTGGTTAACCGGACCTACAGCCTTGGCTATGATTGCAGAAGATGCAAACCTTGCTGCTAAGACCTTGTTTGAATATGCAAAAGATGCCCCCGCTCTTGTAATTAAGGGTGCGGTAGTTGACGGTGAAATTTATGATGCCAAACAAATCGAGGCATTTTCAAAGCTTCCCGGCAAAAAAGATCTTATTGCAATGTTTATGTCTACAGTCAATGCTACAACTTCCAAGTTTGTACGCACCTTACAGGCGATTGTGGATAAGGGCGGTGCCCAAGGTGCAGCTCCCGCAGAAGCAAAAGCTGCAGCTCCTGCTTCAGAGGAAAAAGCGGCTGATACGCCGGCCGAACAGCCTGCAGAGTCTGCTCCCGAAGCGGCTCCCGAGGCTTAAAACAAGCTTTCGGATATTTCCGAAAGAAGTTAAGCAGTCAGGCTTCAAAAGCTGACCCCCTGTCTGCTTAAGGTGCTTAAAAAGCACAAAAATTTAATTTTTAAGGAGAAGATAATATGGCAGCATTAACAAATGAACAAATTATTGAAGCAATCGGCGAAAAAACGATTCTCGAACTTTCCGAGCTTATCAAGGCTATGGAAGAAAAATTCGGTGTAACAGCCGCTGCTCCCGTTGCAGTAGTTGCGGGCGGAGCTGCAGGAGGCGGAGCCTCTGAAGAAGAGAAAACAGAATTCACTGTTACTCTTAAAGGACTTTCCGATCCCGGTAAAAAGATCGGTGTTATTAAAGAAGTTCGAAACGTTGTTCCCGGCCTCGGCTTGAAAGAAGCTAAAGAGCTCGTTGAAGGAGCTCCGAAAGTCCTTAAAGAAGATGTTTCTAAAGAAGAAGCAGCCAAAATTAAGGAAGCTATTACAGCCGCCGGCGGTGAAGTTGAAATTGCTTAATGAGCAAAATACCGGCTTTATGCCGGACCTTGTTGTGCTTCTTCTAAAAAGAAGCACAACAGCATAGACAATGAATTTTCTCTAAGACTTCCTGTATGAATTCTCAGGAAGTCTTTTTGTGATTAAATATAGACTTGGGGGGTAATGGATGTTTGCAAGAGGTCAAAAAATAGATCGAAGGTATTACGGTAAGGATGTTCCGAATTTTATGGAGCTTCCTAATCTCATCGATATTCAGATTCAATCTTACAATAAATTTTTAAACAAAGAAAAAAAGACAGATGAGACCGAGATTGAGGGCTTAGAATCGGTATTCCATACAACTTTTCCTATCGAAAGTACAAATGAAGACATGGCTTTGCAATATCTATCCTATTCTCTCGATTATGATAGTATTAAATTTTCTGAAATTGAATGCAAACAAAAGGGACTTACTTATTCCGTTCCTTTAAAAGCCGAAATAGACTTATTTTTTAAAGAAACTAAGGAAATTCGCCGCAAAAACATCTACATGGGCGATATTCCTCTGATGACGGAAAGAGGAACCTTTATTATCAACGGAGCGGAAAGGGTTGTAGTTTCTCAGATTCACCGTTCTCCGGGTGTAATCTTTTCGCATGAAAAGGGTGTTTACTCAAGCCGCATTATTCCCTACCGAGGAACATGGCTTGAATTTGAAATAGATCAGAAAAAAGAGCTTATTTATGCAAAGCTTGACAGTAAAAAGCGAATTTTAGGTACGATATTTTTGCGCGCTCTCGGATATGACACAAGAGAAAAAATTATCGACCTTTTCTATAAAACAAAGACAGCAAAAATATCTCCGGATAGGACTGAGTACGAAGAGTTAATCGGTCAGGTACTGGCCAGAGATGTCTTTGTAAAGGGTGAAGACGGCGAAAAGCGTAAGATGCATCAAGCCGGCGAAAAAATTCATCCACACAACATCGACGATTTAATCCAAAGCGGAGTTAAAAAGATAACGATAATCGACTTTAAGGGAAAAGACTCTTTGGATTCTCAGATTATTATCAACTGTTTTGAAAGGGAAGAAATCAAGTATACTCCCGATCCGGCCGTAAACGATGAGCCGACAGTTGAAGATGCTTTAAACGCAGTCTACAGCGTTATCCGTCCCGGAGATCCTATTACCTACGAAAATGCAAAAGAAGACCTGCATAATATGTTCTTTACGGCTCGCCGGTATGATATAGGTAAAGTCGGCCGATATAAATTAAACAAAAAATTCGACTACCCGGATGAGGTGCAAGGTACAACCTTAATTGAAGAAGATATATTTAAGACCATGAAATTTTTGATCAAGGTTTACATAGGTGAAGAAAGCATTGACGATATCGACCACTTAGGAAACAGGCGAATTAGGTCAGTCGGCGAAATTATGACCGATGTTCTAAAAAAAGCCTTTTCCAGAATGGAACGTATTGCCCGTGACAGGATGAGTTCTAAGGAAATGGATACCATCAAGCCTCAGGACTTAATTTCCATTAAGCCCATAGTTGCGGCTATTAAAGAATTCTTCGGAGCAAGCCAGTTGTCCCAGTTTATGGATCAGGTAAACCCCTTGGCCGAACTTACTCATAAGCGCCGTCTTAATGCCTTAGGCCCCGGCGGTCTTTCGCGCGACAGGGCAGGCTTTGAGGTACGAGAAGTTCACTATACCCACTACGGAAGAATGTGCCCGATCGAAACCCCTGAAGGTCCGAACATCGGTCTTATCGTTTCTATGGCAAACTATGCCCGCGTAAATGAATACGGCTTTTTGGAGGCTCCCTATGTAAAGGTTGTAAACGGGGTTGCTACCCGCGAAATCGAGTACTTGTCTGCAATGGATGAAGACAAGTATTTTATCGGACAGGTTTCTTCCGCTATCGGAAAGGACGGAAAGATCAATACGGATCAAGTTTCGTGCCGAAAACTTGGAGACTATACTTCAATAAGCCCGAAAGATATTCAGTACATGGATGTTTCGCCTAAACAGATTATATCCGTTTCGGCTTCTCTAATTCCCTTCCTTGAACATGACGACGCTAACCGTGCCCTCATGGGCTCTAACATGCAGCGTCAGGCTGTTCCTTTAGTTTTCCCCGAACCTCCGCGAGTCGGAACCGGTATGGAAAAAAAGTGCGCCTATGATTCGGGCGTTTTGGTTAAGGCAAAAAGATCGGGAAAGGTTGAGTTTGTTTCTTCCGATACGATTATCATAGCCCCCGAAAAGGGAAAAAATAAAGAAGACAAGGACGAATATACTCTCTTAAAATATCAAAGGACGAACCAAGAAACCTGTTACCATCAGCGCCCCATCGTCAATGTAGGCGATACGGTCAAGGCAGGCCAGCCCATAGCTGACGGTCCTGCAACCTATAACGGAGAATTGGCCCTAGGCCGAAATATCCTTGTAGGATTCGTTCCTTGGAACGGTTATAACTATGAAGACGCTATCTTAATTTCACGCAGGGTCGTAAAAGAAGATATGTTCACTTCTATCCATATAAAAGAGCTTTCAACCGATGTTCGGGAAACAAAGCTGGGTGCCGAAAAGATGACCTGCGATATTCCGAATAAGTCCGAAAAGAGTTTGGACGACCTCGACAGCGAAGGTATTATCCGCATAGGCTCTAAGGTAAAGCCCGGAGATATCCTTGTCGGAAAGGTTACTCCTAAAAGCGAAAGCGATACAACCCCCGAATTTAAGCTCCTTAATTCTATCTTCGGTGAAAAGGCTAAGGAAGTTCGGGATACATCTCTGCGTGTTCCCCACGGAACCGAGGGAACTGTTATCGATGTTCAGCGCTTAAAGAGGGATCAGGGGGATGACTTGAGCCCCGGTGTAGATGAAGTTGTAAAGGTCTTGATCGCTACAAAACGAAAACTTCGCGAGGGAGACAAGATGGCAGGACGCCACGGAAACAAGGGTCTTGTAGCCAGAATCCTCCCCGAAGAAGATATGCCCTACATGGAAGACGGAACACCTCTTGATATTTGTCTAAACCCGCTCGGTGTTCCATCCCGAATGAATGTTGGACAGATTTTGGAATCGGAGCTGGGACTTGCAGGATTAAAATTGAATGAATGGTACGAGTCTCCGGTTTTTGAGTCTCCCAGCATGGAACAGATTGAAGCAAAGCTCAAGGCCGCAGGTTATCCTACAAACTCTAAAGTAAAGCTCAGAGACGGCTTAACCGGCCGCCTCTTTGAAAACGAGGTATTTGTCGGGGTTATCTACTTCTTAAAGCTGGCTCACTTGGTAGACGACAAGATGCACGCCCGATCAACAGGCCCCTATTCTCTTGTTACCCAGCAGCCCTTGGGCGGTAAGGCTCAATTCGGCGGTCAGCGCTTGGGAGAAATGGAAGTTTGGGCACTTGAAGCTTACGGTGCAGCCAACACCTTGCAGGAACTTATCACAATCAAGTCCGACGATATGCACGGACGATCTAAAATATATGAATCCATCGTTAAGGGCGAGCCTTCAAGCTCTGCCGGTATCCCCGAATCCTTTAACGTATTGGTACAGGAATTAAGAGGTTTAGCTCTCGACTTTACAATCTATGATGCAAAGGGTCAGCAGATTCCTTTAACCGAAAGGGATGAAGAGCTAATTAAACGCGAAAAAACAAGTACTAACTTTTAACGGAAGTAAGGAGAGGGAAAGATTATGAGAGATATACAAGATTTTGACAGCTTGATGATAAAGCTTGCTTCACCCGACACTATAAGGGCTTGGTCCTATGGGGAAGTCAAAAAGCCTGAAACAATCAATTACCGAACCTTGCGTCCGGAGAGGGACGGTTTGTTTTGCGAAAGAATATTCGGAACCACAAAGGAATGGGAATGTTTTTGCGGAAAGTTTAAATCAATCCGTTATAAGGGCGTTATCTGCGACCGATGCGGTGTTGAGGTTACTCACTTTAAGGTACGCCGTGAACGCATGGGACATATAGAACTTGCAGCTCCCGTTTCTCATATTTGGTATTACCGTTCGGTACCTAGCCGGATGGGACTTTTACTCAACCTACAGGTTGCAGCCCTCAGGTCTGTTTTATACTACGAAAAATACATCGTTATAGATGCAAACGATACAGACTTGGAGCCCATGCAGCTTTTAACCGAAGATGAGTACAGGGATGCCCACGAACGCTATGGAGCCGCCTTTACTGCAGGTATGGGAGCAGGGGCTATTAAAACCCTTCTTCAAAATATAAACTTAGATGAGCTCGCAGCCCAGCTTCGTGCTAAAATGATTGAAAAAGGTGCAAAAAGCGATCAACGCCTTTTGCGCAGAATCGAAATAGTCGAAAATTTCAGGGCATCGGGCAACAAACCCGAATGGATGATTCTTGATGTTATTCCGGTTATTCCTCCGGATTTACGCCCCATGGTTCAGCTTGACGGAGGCCGCTTTGCAACATCCGACCTCAACGACTTATATCGAAGGGTTATTCACAGAAACAGCCGTTTGAGTAAGCTCATGGAGTTAAAGGCCCCCGATATTATTATCAGAAACGAAAAGAGAATGCTCCAAGAAGCGGTCGATGCCTTGTTTGATAACTCAAAGCGCAAAAAGGCTATTAAGGGAGCTTCAAACAGACCTCTAAAATCGATTTCGGATCTTTTAAAGGGAAAGCAGGGAAGGTTCCGCCAAAACCTTTTAGGTAAGCGAGTCGACTATTCAGGCCGATCCGTTATCGTTGTAGGCCCCGAGCTCAAGCTTTGGCAGTGCGGTCTGCCCACTAAGATGGCCTTGGAGCTGTTTAAGCCTTTTATAATGAAAAAACTTGTTCAAAAGGAAGTTGTTTCCAATATTAAAAAGGCAAAACTCCTTGTAGAGCAGGAAGCTGCCGAAGTTTTTGCGGTTCTTGACGAGGTTGTAAGCGAACATCCGGTTCTTTTAAACCGTGCTCCGACCCTTCACAGGCTCGGTATTCAGGCCTTTGAACCCGTTTTGGTAGAAGGAAAGGCTATCCGCCTCCATCCTCTTGTATGTAAGGCCTTTAATGCCGACTTTGACGGCGACCAGATGGCTATCCATGTTCCGCTCACTCAGGCGGCTCAAATGGAATGCTGGACACTGATGCTTTCAGCCCGAAACCTTCTCGACCCTGCAAACGGAAAAACAATAGTTTTCCCGACACAGGATATGGTTCTGGGTCTTTACTATCTTACAAAGGAAAGAGCTCTGCCTGAGGGTAAAAAAGAGCGCCTTTATTCTTCCGTTGCAGAAGTTTTGATGGCCGCAGAATGTCATGCCGTAGGCTGGCAGGAACCCGTTTTAATCGACTATGAAACGGAACCCGGCAAGATTGAAACCGTAAGAACTACACCGGGAAGAATTCTATTTAATGAAGAAATGCCCGAAGGCGTTCCCTTTACAAATGATGCTTTAAACGATAAAAAAATACGAAAACTGATAGAAGATGTCTTTAAGGATAAGGGTCCGTGGCCGGCTGTTCAGCTTTTGGACAAGCTCAAGGCTGTCGGTTATAAGTATGCCACATATTTCGGTGCAACTTTGAGTATGGAAGACATGATTATTCCTCCTGAAAAGGCCGGAATGCTCGAAAAGGCCAACAAAGAGGTTTTGGAAATCTATAACCAGTATAAGGGCGGCCACATTACCCAAGAAGAGCGCTATAACCGTGTAGTTGACGTTTGGCAAAAGACAAACTCCAATCTTAAAGAGATTCTTATGAACCGTCTGCAAGAAGACAAGGGCGGATTTAACACAATTCACATGATGGCTACATCGGGTGCCCGAGGTAATAAGGATCAGATAAATCAGCTTGCAGGAATGCGAGGCCTTATGTCCAAGCCTACGGGAGACATTATAGAACTCCCTATTAGATCGAACTTTAAAGAAGGCTTAAATGTTATGGAATTCTTTATTTCGACTAACGGTGCCCGAAAAGGTTTGACCGATACGGCTCTTAAAACCTCTGATGCAGGTTACCTGACCCGCCGTCTGGTTGATATTGCTCAAAATGTAGTTGTAAACGAAGAAGACTGCGGTACCATTAACGGTATAGAATATGCCGCAATTAAACGCGGAGACGAAATCCGCGAATCATTGAGCGAACGTATTGCCGGAAAATACACTCTGGAAAGGGTTATTCACCCCATTACTGGAGAGCTTCTTATCGATGTAAACGAATATATTACCGATGAAACAGCTAAGAAGATAGAAGAAGCCGGTGTTGAAACCGTTAAGCTCCGCACCGTTTTAACCTGCGAATCAAAGCACGGTGTTTGCGTAAAATGTTACGGACGGGATCTTGCCCGAAACAGGATTGTCCGAATAGGGGAGGCTGTAGGTATTATTGCAGCCCAGTCCATCGGTCAGCCCGGTACTCAGCTTACGATGCGTACATTCCATGAAGGCGGTACGGCTTCTAAAAATGTTGAAGAGAACAGAATCGTATTTAACGATTATTCTATCATCGTTCGCGGTATAAAGGGTTCTTATGTAACCCTTAAAAACGGCCACTTCCTCTTTACAAGAAAGGGCGAGTTTACATTCAGCAGGGTATTGAACGAATATGCTCTTAAAAAAGGCGAAACAGCCCTTGTAAGTACAGGCACCAGGGTAGTAAAGGGTAATCCTCTTTATACATTAAAGAACGGAAAGGAAGTGCTTTCAGAAAATATTGCCATTGCCGAGGTCAGAGATAATATTATCTATTTGACAGGTCAAGAGCAGACAATAGAGATAAGAAACGGTTCAGAAGTTGTAGTGAAAGAAAATGATGTTATAAAGGCCGGAGAAACCGTCGGTACCTTCGACCCCTTTGCCGATCCTATTTTAGCGGAATATGACGGCTTTGTCCGATTTGAAGATATTCTTCCCGGTACAACCTTAAAAGAAGAAGCCGACGAGGAAACAGGCGTTATAGAAAAGCGAATAAGCGATGCTCACTTCGATAAGATGCAGCCCCGTATCTTTATTTCGGATGAATCGGGTAACCCCGTAGGTGAAGACTCTTACTTCCTCCCCGGAGGTGCTCAGCTTTTGGTTGAAGAAGGTCAGGAGATTAAGGCCGGTGCAATTCTTGCAAAGATAGCAAAAGAGTCGGTAAAGACAAAGGATATTACCGGAGGTCTTCCGCGAGTTTCGGAGCTCCTTGAAGCCCGCCGACCAAAGTCGCCTGCCGTTCTTGCCGCTATTGCCGGTGTAGTTACCATAAAGAAAGGCTTACTTAAGGGCAAGAGAACTATTATGGTTCGTGACGAATACGGCCATGATGTCAAGCACTTGGTTCCTATCGGAAAGAGAATGCTTGTCCGTGACGGAGATACGGTAAAGGCCGGAGAGCCCTTGTGTGACGGCAGCTTTGATCCGCACGATATTTTAAATATCCTAGGTGAAAATGCCCTTCAAAACTATTTGATGAAGGAAATCAAAGATGTTTACGATGCTCAGGGTGTTACCATTAATGATAAACATGTAGGTATAATCGTACGCCAGATGCTCCGAAAGGTAAAGATTGTTTCGGTTGGAGATACCAAGTTTATCTTTGACCAGCAGATAGATAAATACCGCTTCCATGAGGAAAATAAGAGGGTTAAGGAAGAAGGCGGTCAGCCTGCCGTTGCCCGTCCTATGTTCCAAGGAATTACAAAGGCAGCTCTAAATATCGACTCCTTTATTTCGGCTGCTTCTTTCCAAGAAACTACGAAGGTTCTTACAAATGCCGCTATTGCAGGTTCTTCGGATGAGCTTCGCGGTCTAAAAGAGAATGTAATTATCGGACATCTTATTCCTGCCGGAACAGGTATGAAGCAGTACCGAGATATTAAACTTTTCGATAAAAATAAGAGCGACTTGGATATTCAGATGAACGAAATCCTTGAACGCCGAAGGCTTGAAGCTGAAGCTGCTCAAGCTCTCGAAGAAAAAGAACTTATCGAAGAAGAAAGCTTTTTGGATGATCTCTAAAATATAGGGGGAGAGGGAAACTTGTTCAGACGCAAGTTTCCCTCTCCCTTCAACGACTGCTTAGGGGCGCAGCCCCTAAGAACCCGCATTATTACAAAGTTTTTTTCAGCATTGACATGTCCGAGGCTTTAAAGTATTATTATAAAGAAAAAGAAACTTATATAAAGGAGTTTTTATGAATAAAGTCAAACTAATCGGTATTGTAAAAGCTGCCGTGATAACAGCTCTTTTGGTTATTTGTATCGGCTGCCAATCTTTTTCCGGTTCGGACAGAGTCATTAAAGGAAACGGAAAGATAGAAACTAAATCATTCCCTGAAAGCGATTTTAATGCTGTTTGCATCAAGGGCGGTTGGACTGCCGATATAAGGTATAGCGAAACCTTTTCCATTCAAATTGAAACGGATGAAAATATTTTCCCCTATTTGGATGTATCCCTTACAGGTACCACTCTTAACATCGGTTTTAAGTCTGGATACAGATACGGCATATCACCGACTCGCCGTAAAGTCTTTATCACAATGCCTGCTTTAATAAAGTTGCAGACAGTCGGTTCACTTACCAGTACCATTTCATCATTCAATATGCCTAAAGATTCAATGTCGATAGATATCGCAGGCAGCGGTAATATTACTGCACGCGATATTATGGTAAACACTCTAAAAGTGGACGTATCCGGCTCAGCCGATTTTTCCGCAACGGGAAAAGCCGAAAATATGATAGCGGATATCTCCGGTTCAGGGGATATAAAAACAACCGATTTTGAAACCGAAAAGGCGGATATTTCAATTTCAGGCTCCGGTTCTGCAAAAGTATGGGTTACACGGCATTTAAAAGCCGATATCCGCGGCTCCGGTTCCGTCCGTTATAAGGGTAATCCTGCAATTGAAATAAAAAGCTCAGGCAGCGGCCGCATATCTTCTCTTTAAAAACTTATGAAGGATTTTTATAGATGAAAAAAGAAAAGCAAGAACATCTCCCTGTTATGGGGGTAGGGCCGGTGTGTATTGCAATTATGATTGCGTTCACCGCTGCAGGGATTGCGCTTGTCAAATTCAATATGCTTACAAGCGGCGATGTTGGCGGCGGGGTCATTACGGTTCTTTTTGTAATTGCCGGAATCTTGTGTATTGCAGGCGGTATTATCTTGTGGTACGCTGCGGTATTCAGCGCCAAGATTGACATCACGATAAAATCGAACCGGCTTGAAACCGGCGGCGTGTATGCCATCGTGCGTAATCCCATTTATTCCGCTTTTTTGTTTATCTGTATCGGTGCACTGCTGTTCTGCCGGAATTGGTATGTATTGATTTTACCTCCGCTTTTTTGGGTATACCTTACCGTGTTTATGAAGCTCACTGAAGAAAAATGGCTTTCAGAACGTTTCGGCGAGGAATATAAAGCTTATAGTAAACGGGTAAACCGTTTTATTCCGTGGAAAAAAAATACATAACTAATTGCTGATGGATAATGCGATAATTGGTAATTCGATTGGGTGGATACCATGTGTAAAGAATGCTATGTAAGTGAAAACAGAATTACCCCCTTGCTGAATCCCGTAGACTGCTTGGAAAATCATACGCAATATATCTGCGGAACATGCGGCCGATGTATTTGTATTGAACATGATCCGCAACGGGGTTTGCAAAGATGGAATTTCCCATTTAAATCATTGGAAATTGCAAAACTCTATTTGCGTACTGCGGATTATACCGAAAAAAAGGCCTGCGGTATCTACGAAATAGAAAACAGCAAGGGCAAAAAATCATATAAAATTTTCCCGTCCTATGACGATCTGCTTTTATTTTTGAAAAAGAATAAAGACAAACAATGCAAACAAACCGCACCTCTTTTTACTGTTGGGAAATATAAAGAATATCCGCATACACAGATACGTATGTTGACTCATGCCGAAGTAAAAAAATACATGAGTGAGCGTGAAAACTGAAAGAATTGGAATGAAGCATAAAAATGCATCGATATGTTTTTTTTAACTTTTCTTTGAAGATATACGGGCTTTTCTGTGTTACTTCACAAAAAACAATCTTTGAGGTACAAAAAGCACACCTGGGTCCGTCACGGGATAGTGGTGTTTACGGCTACGAGAGTTTTGCCCAAGCAAAACTCTAAGATGAACAATGTACAAGGATGTATGTTTTTCATTCAGTCTTGCATCTACTCCACCTATTTTCAAAAGTCATTTCAGTAAAGGGCATTATATCACGAAGGAAACTTATTTATGCCTCAATGCATCACCGAGCATTTCCAAATGTTGCTGTAAAATTTTAGTAGGACAGCCGACATTGATTCTTTCAAAACCGTCTCCTTCAGATCCGAAAACATAACCTTCATCCGTAAAAAATTGGGCTTCATTATGCATAAAATTTTCCAAAGTTTGATTATCCATTCCGAGGGCTCTAAAATCAATCCATTGAAGATAGGTACCTTCAATAAACCGGCTTTTAAGCATAGGAAAATTGGAATCAAAATAATTTTTTACAAGCCTTTGATTAGTATCAAGAACTTGAAGAAGCTCCTCAAGCCATTTGTCGCACTGGGTATAAGCTATTTCGCAGGCTTTAAACCCGAGAACATTTACGCTTGAAGATCTCATCCTCTGAAGCATTTCGTCGTATTTTTTTCTAATGGCTTCATTTTCAACAATTATATTTGATGTGGCAAGCCCTGCAACATTGAAGGTTTTTGAAGGAGCTGTCGCCGTAATGGTATTTGCACCTATTTCTTTTGAAATACTTGCCATAAGAGTGTGCTTATAGCCGGGCATTATAATATCGTTCCAAATCTCATCGGAAAAAACTATAACATTATTTTCCAAGGCTATTTCGGCAAGTTTTTTTAATTCCTCTTTTTTCCATACGCGGCCGACAGGATTATGAGGAGAGCAAAAGATTAAAAGTTTATTTTTAGGCTGCTTTGCAAGGTTTTCAAATTTCTCATAATCGATTGTATAATAATTGTCCTTATCGAATAGAAGAGGGCAATTTACAAGCTCCCGCTCATTCATTTCGATTGCCATAGAAAAGGGATAATATACCGGCCGCATGACTATTACGCCGTCCCCTTTTTCGGTAAAGGCATTTACTGCGGCAAAAAAAGCATTTACAACACCGGGCGTCTGAAGAATCATTTCGGGGCTTACGGTGTAATCATGTTTACGCTTAAGCCAACTTATTACGGCGTTGTCATAAGCGGCATACCGCATAGAATAACCTAAAATCAGCCTGTCGAGGTATTCTTTTAGGCCTTCAGTTATTTCGGGCGGGTTTTTAAATTCCATATCGGCCACCGAAAGCGGAATTATGCCGTCCGAAACATCGGGTTTCCATTGGTACATAAGCTCCCACTTAGCGGAACCTATGTTCTTTCGCGGAAGGGTATTTTCAAAATCATACTTTCTTGTTTTATTGATTGACATTTATTTTTTCCAGTCTCCAAATTTCATCAACATAGTTTTGAATAGTCCTGTCCGAACTGAATTTTCCGGAGCGGGCTATATTTAAAATACATTTTTTTGCCCAAGCATGGCGGTGATAATACTCACTTATAATCTGCTAAGGTTATCCCCTTGGGTTATAGGCTATTTAATAGGATTTTTACACCCAAATACAAACATTAGACTAAATGCCAAAAACAGTATTGCAGCATTTACAACAGTCTTGTTAAATAAATTCCGATTTTTCATTTTGGATACTCTCTTTATATGTAAATTTTGTTATTGATATTATACACTATATTTGTAAAAAAGCAAGACTGGAAAATAATTCCTTGACTTTTTTATTCTTTTTTTGTAATCTTACAAGTGTCAAAAATGCTTAAACATAGTTCTTTTTTTATTTATCTCTTCATTTCGTTAAATGTTCTTTTTGCTCAAGAAAATATTTATGACAGAATTTTGGAGTACCGCTGCAAAAACGATACCGATATTGTCTTGATAGAAAACGAGGCGGCGATAGCTCTAAATAATTATAAATCCGTAAGGCTCAATTCCCTCTTTGCCTTTGACTTTAGTTCTACCTTAAATTTTAATCTTAGTTCCGAAAAAGATAAATCAGGCTTTTCCGTACAGCCTTCGGTTTCTGCAGGTATGCCTCTTTATAATAATCTGGGACTCAAGCTGTCAGCCCCTTATTCTTATAAGATGGGAAAAAGCTCTCAAGATTTTTCGCTGGGGCTTTCGGGCGATATTTACAGCCAAGCCCGCAAAAGAAAAAAGCAGGAAATTGAAACTTCCTTGGAGGCTCTTAAAGAGGCAGAAAATAAAGTGAGGAGAGTTAAAGAGCTTGCCGAAAAAAAACTCTTAACCGATATTCAAAAAATATTAAACGAATATTCGGCTCTTCTTTCAAAGAGGCTTTCAGGCATTCAGGCCGATATTAACTACAAACAGATTCTTGCAGAAGGTTATTCCGAAACATCTTCAAAGTTAAGAACGGCAAAGCTTAATTTGATAAGCTCAGAAAGGACAGAAAAAGAAACGGAATTTTCTTTTGAGGTTTCCGCCCGTCTTTTTTTTGAGTCCTGCGGTCTTGATATTCCAAAAAAAGACGAAGATGAATTTTTTATAAGACTTGCAAAAACCCTCCCGAAACAAAAGCTGATTTCTATGGAAAGCCTAAGGGCCGAAAACTATAGGCCTCTTTTAAAAGCTGAAAATGATTATAAAAAATTGCTCGAAAAAAATAAAATGGATTTAAGCCCCTTTTCGGCTTCTGCAAGTTTGGGATATTCTTATACGGGATCATACATGAATAAATTTGAGAATATAAGTTCGGGGCTGCAGCTGATGTTTCCCGGGGTAAGGCTTGATACGGGCCTTAGCTTAGGTTTGGACTCAGGCTCCGTTCCGTCCATGCAGGTATCTTTTTCGATAAACCCGCTTGCAATTTATGATTATTATCTTAATAAAAAGAATGTTGCCTTAAAAGAAGCGGGCGAAAAGATAAAGCTGGGAAACACGAGGAATAATTTTGCTAAAGAGTTTAATACTTTTAAGCTTAAATGGGAGCAGCTTGAATGGCAGCAAATCCGCTATGCCGAAGAACTGGATATTTATAAAGAAAATGCCGAAGAACATGCTAAATGGTTCCAAAGGGGACTTATAAACGCTTTGGAAAATAAGCAGGCTTCTTTGCAATATATTACCGCTCTTTTAGGTTCAGCCGATTCGAATATCGCCGTACATATTTTCAATGCCGAATTAAAAGAAGCTTTCGATATAGAGGAAAAATAAATGCAGGATACAAAGCAAAAAAATAAAAAGATTATTTTAATTATTGCTGCCGCAATAATTATACTTTTGATAGTTTGGATTCTTTTTTTACCAAAGAAGGGAACTGAGGAGATTTCTCAAACGGTTACGGTAACTAAAGAAGTGATACAGGATGTTATTCAAGTTTCAGGCTATATTCAGCCTGCTCAACAGCAAAACCTTCACTCACCGGGCGAAGGTCTTATAAAAAAGGTTGCGGTTAAAGAAGGAGACACCGTAAAAAAAGGAGACCTTATTTTTGCCCTTGACAATACATATCAGGCTTTTCAAGTTGCAAAGCAGGAATTTGCTATTGAAAAAGAAAAATTGCAAGGCTATTCTAAAAACCTTGAACTTATGAAACTGGAGCTTGAATCTTTAAAGAGGGCCTTACGGGATAGAAGCGTTTATGCAAAGTTTGACGGTATAGTCGTTTCTTTTGACCTTACCGAAGGTTCATATGTTATGCCCAAGGATAATTTCGGGGTGATTATAGACCGCTCCTTTTTTAAGTCTACTGTCGATGTTTCCGAAGGAGATGTTCCGCGGTTAAAGGTAGGGCAAAAAGTTTTACTCAGCTTTCAAGCTCTCGGCGATGAAAAAGTGGAAGGCCGTGTTACCTATCATTCTTCAATCGCTAAATCCGGCTCTCAAAGGGGAGCTACTGTGATAGAAACAAAGATAGTTGTCGATAAGCTCCCCGAAAATGTTTTACCCGGTTATTCTTTTAGCGGAAACATCATTGCCGGTGAAGATGAAGAAGTTTTGCTTTTGGATCAAACGGCTCTTTCCTACGATAAGGGCGAACCATACGTTGAAAGAGTTCTTGAAAACGGCAAGATTGAAAGGGTTAATGTCGAAGTTGAAGCCTATACTCAAGGAACGGTAAAAGTTTTATCCGGCTTAAAGGAAGGCGATACCTTGAGGGTAAAGCCTCCTAAGTGGTAAGAGAAAAATGTTTGAAGATTTTATAAACGCCCTTTATAATTTTAGAACAAACAAGATGCGCACCCTTCTTTCCTTATTGGGCATAGTGATAGGCGTTACCTCGGTTATAATTGTTACAAGCCTTGCAAGTTCTCTTTCAAACAGTATGATAAAAGAGTTTGAAGAGTTCAGTATGGATATAATCAACATAGGCACTCAGATGGATAATCCCGAATTCACAGGTGAAGGTAAAATCATAAAATTTGATGAAGCTTTCCGTAAAAAGCTGATGCAAAGAATACCGGAAATAAAGCATGTTTTTTATTCTACCCGTTTTCCGGCTGCGGTTATAAGGAACGATTTAAGGATTGACTCGATCGATGTAGAAGGAATTGAAGCTGAAAGGCTGGAATCTCACCGCGTAGTTATGGATTACGGCAGTTTTTTTTCTTCTTCCGATTATTCTACGGGAGCTGAAAAGGCCATTATAGGCGACAGAATTGCTTTTCAGCTTTTTCCTGAGGGCAGGGCTGTAGGTAAATTTATTACTTTGCCGATTCGGTCAGGCAGCGAAAACTCTCCCCCTCATATTGTGCGCCTTCAGGTTATAGGCGTTGTAAAACCTAAAAACACTTGGGTGCTCCGCACCTCGGATGCCGTCTTTGTTCCAAGAAAATTTGCCCTGCGCAAACTTCCGGGAAAAATAGCTGAAACCGTTTGGTCAGCCGAAGTTGCTATTTCGGACCCTAAGGACTCCTCCAATGTTGAAGTAAAGATTCAAGATTTTTCTGAAGAACTGTCGGGCGGTAACCGGTTTGCAATCTGGGTTTATTCTGCCCGCCAGCAGTTTGAGCAAATGACTAAGATTACCGGAATGGTAAGTCTTGTGCTTTCGGCCATAGCCGGAATCTCCTTGCTTGTCGGGGGTATAGGCATTATGAATATAATGCTTGTTACCGTTACCGAACGCAGAAGGGAGATAGGCATAAGAAAGGCTCTCGGGGCTACGGGCGGAGCCATAAGAATGCAGTTTTTAATAGAGTCGGCTTCCCTCACTCTTACAGGGGGTCTCATAGGTATAGTTTTAGGGCTTCTAATCAGTAAGCTGATTGTAAATGTTTTCTTCCCTCCCGAAATAATCTTTTTACCCAATTTTTCGGGCTCGCTGATAGCCTTTTCGGTCAGCGTATGTACGGGAATATTTTTCGGCCTTCATCCCGCCATCAAGGCGGCTAGGCTTGATCCCGTCCTAGCCCTTGCAGAATAAATGAGGTTTTTCTTATGGATATTGAAGCTTTAGAATTGCGTGCCCTGAGTATTCAGGCCGCAAGAGAATTTTTTATTAAAAAGAATTATTTGGAATTGGATACACCGGCTCTTTCAGGAGAGCTAATCCCCGAAACCTGTCTGGAAGTTTTTAAAACGGAATACATAAGTCCGTCCTTGTCAAAAGATACCCATCGAAGGAAAGCTTTTTATTTGGTTCCCTCGCCCGAAGTTTATATTAAGCCGATAATAGCCCAAACTTCCCGCTCGGTTTTTCAAATTTCAAAATGTTACCGCAATGCAGAATCGATAGGCAATATCCATAGCCCCGAATTTACCATGCTCGAATATTATACGGTAAACGCAAACTATAAAGATTCCGTAAGGATAAGCGAAGAATTTTTAAGCCATGTTTCCGATAGGGTAAAAGAAAATCCTCTTGTTGACGGGGAGGTCTTAAAAATCTTGTCAAATGGATTTGAGTGTCTGACTATGGACGAGGCCTTTAGAAAATATGCAGGAGTGCCTTTAAGCACGGAGCATTCACCGGAAGAACTCGCTTACTACGCCGAAAACTTAGGGCTAGGAGAAGCTGAAAACTATTCGGATTGGAAAGAGGACGATTTATATGAGCTTATTTTAGTCCACGCAGTTGAGCCCAATCTTCCTAAAAACAGACTTATAGCTCTTTTGGATTATCCCGCCTTTGTGCCCTGCCTTGCCGCAGAAAATTCCGAAAAGGTTTTCAATAAAAAAAATGAAGAACTTGAATGGAAGACCGTCGAGCGATGGGAAGTTTATTTAAACGGGGTTGAGCTTGCCAATTGCTATACCGAAGAAAGAAATGAAAACAAAATAAATTCTTATTTTAAAAACGAAAACGAATTAAAGCAAAAAAATGCTCTAGTTCCGCATCCGCCGGTAAAAGATTTCGGAGAGACTTGCTCTAAGATGCCGCCATGCTCCGGTGTTGCCATGGGCTTTGACCGCCTTATCATGCTCTTAGCCGGAAAAAAAACTCTCGATTTTGTGATAAAAAGGTATTAACAAGTTTCTTTTTCTTTTCATCTTGGTCAAAGTTTTCCTGTTGTTCTTTAACCTTGGCTAAGTTTAAAAAGTGGATTTGAAGCTCATCGGAAAGTCTATCATTAAAGTGCTTTTCGACTACATTGTATTCGCTGTGTAAAAGATTGTTTAAATCAAAGCCTTCACCGACTATGTTTATTGCAATACAGTTGGGCAGTTTTGTATATACTTCACTTATTTTTAAATTTTCCGTGTACATTTTAGCCCAGTAAAAGATGAGCACCGTACTTGACACATCTTCATTTTAAGAATAGACTGAATTCCAACACGATAAATTTGAGGAGGCGGAATATGGCAAGAAAGGTTAAACTTGTATTGGGCGTAATAGGCTCTGATTGTCATGCTGTCGGTAATAAAATTTTGGATTACTCTTTGACCGAGGCCGGTTTTGAAGTAACCAATATAGGCGTTTTAAGCCCCCAAGAGGACTTTATAAATGCAGCCCTTGAAACGAATGCGGATGCGATTTTAGTATCTTCGCTTTACGGTCAAGGAGAGCTGGATTGTAAGGGTTTACGCGAAAAATGCGATGAAGCCGGCTTAAAAGGTATTAAGCTTTTTGTCGGCGGAAACATAGTTGTAGGTAAGCAGGATTTCAATGAGGTACATAAGCGTTTTACCGCAATGGGTTTTGATCATGTTTATCCGCCGGGAACACCGGTCGAAACGACTATTAAAGATCTACATGCCGATTTTCCGGATCACGCATAGGATTTAAGAGAGAGCACTAAGATTTACTCAAAATGAACTGCTATTTATTTGTTGACTTTGGAAGTACGAATACAAAAGTAACTCTTGTAGATATCGAAAAAGAAGACATAATCGGTACGGCAAAGGCTTATACTACTGTTGAAACCGATGTTATGACAGGCTATAATAATGCCATTGAGCTTCTGCACAAAAAAACCGGAACGGATTATACGGTAGTAAAAAGCCTTGCCTGCTCCTCGGCGGCAGGGGGCTTAAAGATAATTGCCATCGGCCTTGTGCCGGAACTGACAAGCGAGGCGGCAAAAAGGGCAGCCCTCGGTGCCGGAGCCAAGGTAATTCACACTTACAGCCACAACCTCAACAAGAGTGAAGCTGAGGCGATAGTAAACTCAAGTGCGGATATAATCCTTTTAGCCGGAGGCACAAACGGCGGTGATTCACGCTGTATAATCCACAATGCAAAGATGCTTGCAGATTACGGAGTACGGGTTCCTGTCGTTGTTGCGGGCAACAAGAGTGCCGAAGACGAAATCATCGAAATCTTCAAAGACAAGGTAGAGTTTCACTTGGCTGAAAACGTAATGCCCAAAATAAACAAGCTCAATGTTGAAAGTGCCCGCGAAACAATCCGCAGCATCTTTATGAATAATATCGTGCATGCAAAGGGTATGACCCATGTCGAAAGTAATATAGATAATATCCTTATGCCGACCCCTGCTGCCGTCCTAAAGGCGGCTCAAACTTTATCCGAAGGTACTGAAAATGAAGCGGGTTTAGGAGATCTCGTTGTTTTGGACATAGGCGGGGCTACAACCGATGTTCATTCCGCTGCGGAAGGAGATCCGACTCAAGGCTCTGTCTTTTTATACGGCCTTCCTGAAGCCTTTTTAAAACGCACAGTGGAAGGCGACCTTGGTATGCGTTACTCACTTCCGACAGTCGCTGATGTTCAAGGCCCGCACGGACTTAGACACTATCTTTCAAAAGAATATAAGTACAATATTGAAGAAGAAGTCAAAAAACGGAATGAGCACACCGATTTTATTTCTGAAAACGAAAAAGATTTGGCCTTTGATTGTGCCGTTGCCAAGGTTTGTGCCGATGTTTCTATGGGCCGCCATGTTGGGGTTTTGACCCCTGTTTATACCGGCTGCGGTGCCAGTTTTCAACAAGAAGGAAAAGATCTAACTCAGCTGCGTTATATAATAGGAACCGGCGGAATTTTGGTTTATAATTCCCATTATAAAGAAATTATGGAAGCTTGCAAATTCCGTGAGGATGATCCTTTTAGCTTAAAACCTAAAAATCCCCAGTTTCTTCTTGATAAGGAGTATATTTTGTCGGCTATGGGGCTTTTGGCTACCGAGGATCCCGATCTGGCTATAAGAATAATGAAAAAACATCTGGTCTAAACCGATATTTTATCATCTTTTGAATTTTGTATTGACTTTTTACGGGTTTTAGTGTAGAATAGGCACTTGATTATGTGAACGGCCGCAAATAGGTGCGGCAGATATGCTTTTTTAATTTTAGATATTTTGTAGTGGAGGATTGAGTATGGCTGTACCAAGAGCGAATACATCAAAGGCTAGAACAAGACGCCGACGCGGTATAAATATGCGTTTACAAGCGCCAAATCTTGTTGAGTGTTCCGGATGCGGTAACTTGATTATGCCTCATCATGTATGCCCCAAATGCGGGTTTTATAAAGGCAAGCAGGTTATTAACCCCGATAAATTAGACTAAAGGAGATAGTTTATGGATGATTTATTCAAAAAGATTCAGCAATTAATTGCAGCAAAGTTGGAAATCGATGAAGACAAGGTTACATTGGATTCTTCTTTCCGACAGGATTTAGGTGCCGACAGTCTTGACACCTATGAACTTGTTTATGCTCTCGAAGAAGATATGGGCATTAAGATCCCGGACGAAAAAGCAAATGAGTTTGAAACAGTCCGCGATGCCTATGAATTTATCAAATCTCAGCAAAAATAAGTTTTGTTTTTAAGGAGCAGCTCTTTGTTTCCGATAAGAAGCGGTCTTGAACCCAAGAGGAAGCAGGAGCTCCTCGAGTTCCAAAAGCAAGCGGGGTTGAAATTTAAAGATCTACGCTTGCTTGATCTAGCCTTCCACCACAGGTCATTTTCCAACGAACATAATAATTTCCACGCAAATAATGAACGCCTTGAGTTTTTAGGGGACTCCGTCCTTGGACTTGTTGCAGCTTCCTATCTTTATAAGTCTTTTGAAGATAAGCCGGAGGGGGAGCTTGCAAAGATAAAGGCTTCCGCTGTTTCCGAGGAAGCTCTTTCAAAGACTGCTTCTAAACTGAATATAAGTAATTATTTGGTTTTGGGAAAGGGAGAAGAAATGTCCGGCGGAAGAGAGAAAAAGGCTATTCTTGCCGATGCCCTTGAAGCCCTTATCGGTGCCTACTATATTGATTCGGGTTTTAAAACAGCTCAAAAATTTGTTCTAAGGCTTTTGGAATCTACCATCAATTCGGTATTAGAAAAGAAGTTTATAAGTGACTATAAATCCCTCCTTCAGGAATTGGTACAAAAGAAATTTAAAACGGTTCCGAAATACGAGCTTAAAAAGGCAAGCGGTCCCGACCATGACCGCACTTTTTGGTTTACAGTTTCAGTAAACGGTAAGGTTTACGGTCCCCTTTCAGGTAAAACAAAAAAAGAAGCTGAACAGTCTGTAGCAAAAGTGGCCTATGAAGACTTGAGTTCAGAGTTTACTGTGTCAAAATAGCTCTATTTAAGATGAAATTTTGGCACAATAGCATTTTTTGTCACGATTTAACTTACATTTTCTGTGTTTAAAAATCAAAATCTGTTTATTTTAATTATTTTGATTTTATAATTCTATATTCGATATAGACTTATAGGATTGTGTCAAAAAGTACCGTTTTTTCTTATAACTTAGCATAAAAATTGCTTGTATATAAGTGACAGCTCAAAATAACAACTTATAAGCAGGAGGTGCTTTATGAATAGTTTAAGTCTTTTTAGTCCGTCTTTTACGGACAGCGTTTTTGATGCCCTTGATAGGAGCTTGAGTCCTAATTTTGGAGTTTTTGCTCCGATCAAGAATGCAAGCTGCGGAATGCCGAGTGTCGATATCCGCGAAACCGAAAAAGCCTATGTTATGGAAGTAGATCTTCCGGGTTACAGCGAAAAAGATGTTGAAATCAGCTTAAAAGATAGGCTTATGACAATCTCATCTTCCAAAAATGAAGAAAAGGAAGATAAGGGGGCAGAGTACATCATAAAGGAGCGAAGTTCAAGGCATTTTATGAGGCGTTTTACCTTGCCTGAGGATATAAACTCTGATGAAGTTTCTGCAAAATTTGAAAACGGTGTTTTGGTTGTAGATATTCCGAGAAAACCTGATACCCAGCCAAAACAAATAGAAATCAAAACTGCATAAAA
>CAJPPE010000002.1 GCA_905372345.1 uncultured Treponema sp.
AAGAGCCCTATATATTGAAAACATGAGAAAATTTTTAGGATACGATAAGGGCCCTGTAGAAAGATATTTTTTATGGATGGGAGATACTTTTCGAGGAGAATTCGGGTATTCAATAAAATACAATAAACCTGTAAACGAATTTATAGGTACATATATTGGAAGATCTTTTAGAATAAATATTTGGGGCTTTCTTTTAGCCTTTTTAATTTCGATTCCGGTAGGAATCACGGCAGCAGTAAAAAAGAACAGTTTTTTTGATAAAACCGTAACGGTTCTGACAATAATAGGTATATCCCTGCCCTCTTTCTTTTTAGCTCTGCTTTTAATAATGATATTCGTTATATTTTTAAAAATTTTACCCTTTTCAGGTATGTCGGACCCTAGAGGAATCCTTCCCAGCTGGCATTATATCATATTACCGGTTACGGTAGTTATTCTTACCTCTCTTGTAGGCCTAATCAGGTATATAAGATCTGCTATGATAGACATCTTAAAATCCGATTATATAAGAACGGCAAGAGCAAAAGGTCTTGCAGAAAAGGTAGTTATATACCGCCACGCCTTTCAAAATGCTTTAATACCTGTTGTTACCCTCATCGGTTTATACATACCGGGACTATTCGGCGGTTCCATAATAGTAGAAAAAATATTTGCTTATCCCGGAATGGGATTACTGATGAACTATGCTTACGGCTTTAAGGACAGAGCAGTATTGCAAACTGTTCTCTTATTCTTTGGACTTCTTACATTATTGGGTAACATTTTTATAGATGTAGGATATATGGTCGTAGATCCGAGAATTCGGGAAGGAAAGGTTTAAATGGCTAAAGAAGAAGACAAAAATTTCAGTGAAAAAGACGAAGTTATTCTATCCCCGACACAACAGATAAGAATCAAATTCAAAAATAACAGACTGGCTATGGTAGGCTTTTATATGTTTGTTACAATAGTCCTCCTTGTTGTAGTAACGCATTTCTATACCAAATTCACAGGCTATGATTTTGCAAAAACCGATCCTACAATAAGAAATAATCCGCCATCATGGGCACACCCCTTCGGAACGGACAAATACGGACGGGACACCTTTATGAGAGTTCTCGAAGGAGGCTGGATTTCTTTACAGGTAGGCTTTTTATCCACATTTATGGCAATAACCATAGGCTTAACTATGGGTGCAATTGCAGGTTTTTTTAGCGGAAGGGTAGATAATATCATTATGAGGCTTATCGAAATACTTTCCTCATTCCCCTTCTTAGCGATTGCCTATACAATTTCTGCTATATTTAGGGAAGAAGCGCCTGAATTTAGGCTATATGTAATAGTTATAATCCTAGGATTTTTAAGCTGGACAGGTTTAGCCCGATTGATAAGGGGACAAATCTTGGGTTTAAGAGAACAGGAATTTATTGTAGCTACAAGAGCTCTTGGCATAAAAAGAAGAAACCAAATTTTACGCCATCTGGTACCCAATGTATTGCCGACAGTTGTAGTATCTGCAACCCTCACTTTTGCATACTCAATTTTGAATGAAGCATTTTTATCATTCTTAAACCTATCGGTAACGGAACCTATCCCAACATGGGGAGCTCTTTTATCGAAGGCAGCCGAAAACAGCACCAGCCTTAGAACCTTTTGGTGGATTTGGGTATTTCCCGGAACAATGCTCTTTTTATTTATAATGAGTATCAACCTAATAGGCGAGGGGCTTAGGGATTCTATCGATCCGAAAGCCGAATATACCACCAAAAAACAAAGAAAAGAGGCTAGAGCCAGACGAAAAGAAGAAAAAATCCTTGCAAAACAGGCTAAGCAAGCAGCAAAGGAGGCGGCTGTATGAAAAATCCTCTACTTGAAGTTAAAAATTTACATACATACTTTTTTACAAACAAGGGTACGGTAAAAGCCGTCCAAGGTGTAGATTTTACAATCGAAGCCGGTAAAACTTTGGGAATAGTAGGAGAATCAGGCTCAGGTAAATCCATCACAGCCTTTAGTATTCTCAACCTTCTTGAATATCCGGGTAAAATTGTTCAGGGAGAAATAAATTTCGGCGGAGTAAACCTTGTAAATTTAGACAAACATGAAATAAGAAAGATCAGGGGTAACGATATATCGATGATATTCCAAGAACCTATGACCTCTCTTAACCCCGTTCACAGGGTAGGAAGACAGCTGAGCGAGCCTTTAATTCTTCATCAGCACATGTCAAAAAAAGAAGCATGGGCTGCCGCTATCGACCTTTTGCGGGAAGTAAAAATCCCCAATCCGGAGAACGTAGTTTATAACTACCCCTTCCAGCTTTCGGGAGGAATGAGGCAGCGTGTAATGATAGCGATGGCCTTGGCTTGCGAACCCCGCCTTTTGATAGCCGATGAGCCTACAACAGCCCTTGACGTTACAATACAGGCACAAATCTTTAAGTTGATGAACGATTTAAAGAAAAAGCACAACACAGCCATCATGTTTATAACCCACGACTTGGGTGCCATTGCAGAATTGGCCGATGATGTTGCCGTAATGTACACGGGAGAAATCGTTGAAAGGGCTCCGGTAGACGTTATCTTTGACCGACAGACTCAATTTTCTCATCCTTATAAGGAAGGCTTGCTTGAATCAATCCCCCTCTTGGATGAAGAAGTAGAATATCTCGCTCAAATTCAAGGAAGTGTACCTCATCCTCTTAAACTTCCCAAGGGCTGCAGATTTTCGACAAGGTGCGAGTATGCAACCGACAAATGCCGAAACGAAAAGCCCGAATTGGTTGAAGTAGAAGAAGGACATTTAATCAGATGCTTTTATCCGAAATCAGGAGGTAGACATGAGTAATATATTATTGGAAACTCGAGGTCTTAAACAGTATTTTCCTACCGGCAAAACACGGAATGAGAGAAAGAACCTCAAAAGAACAGCAAACGAAGCAATAGATCTTTACAAAAAAACATTCAATGCCGAAGCCGGCATAAATCAGCTTATTGATATGCATAAAAGCGGTAAGGACCTAGGCAAGGAACTGACAGACCTAATTTTGGACTATGAAGCCTATTCTGCCCTGCATGGTCAAAACTTGTGCGTAATCGCCAACGACGGTATCGACCTCGTTATCCATGAAGGAGAAACCGTAGGACTTGTAGGAGAATCAGGCTGCGGAAAGTCAACCTTAGGACGCACAATCCTAAAACTTTATAAGCCCACAGCAGGAGAAATCTTTTTTGAAGGTGAAAACATAACGAATTACACTGTACCTCAGATGATGCCCTTACGAAAAAAGATGCAGATTATCTTCCAAGACCCCTACTCCTCTCTTAATCCTAAGATGACTGTAGGACAAATCATAGGCGAGGCCTTACTTGAACATGGAATGTTCAATAAAAAAGACCCCGAATATGAAAAGTATGTAAAAGAGATAATGAACACTTGCGGCTTGGCAGACTATATGATTTACAGATATCCTCATGAATTTTCAGGCGGTCAAAGGCAGCGCATAGGTATAGCACGGGCCCTCGCATTAAAACCCAAATTCATAGTATGCGATGAAGCCGTTTCGGCCTTGGACGTATCGATTCAGTCCCAGATCATAAACCTCCTCAATGACTTACAAAAAGAATTCCACCTATCCTATTTGTTTATTTCGCATGACCTTTCGGTTGTAAAGCACATAAGCGATAGAATCGGTGTTATGTATTTGGGAAATATGGTCGAATTTACCGATAAACGCGAAATGTATGCCAATCCTCTTCATCCTTATACAAAAGTCCTTCTTTCAGCCATTCCTGAAACGGACTTACAGAAGATGAGAACAAAGAGGCGAATCTTATTGGAAGGAGACATTCCGTCCAACATCATCACGCCCACAGGCTGTAAATTCCATACAAGATGCCCCATTGCAAAGGATATATGCAAACGCGAAGTTCCTCAATTTAAGGAAGAAAAACCGGGACATTTTGTTGCCTGTCACTTTAGCGGAGCGGAGCTGTAATGTTTTTTAGAGACCATGAGCATAGTTTAAAGTCAAAAAGGCGTCAAGCTATGGAAGAAAAAGAAGAATTGAATCATCTGCGGGAAGAAGCAAACCTTGAAAAAGGAGATGTGCCTGCCTTGATAATAGCGGCCCTTACAACCTTGCTGCCAATCGCAATCATCATTGTATTAGCCTATTATCTGATATCAATGTTCATTTTCGGCTAGAGCCTTAAACAAAAGGGATGTTCCTTTAAGGAGCATCCCTTTTTTCTCATCCTAAGTTTATACAAAATAATAAAATTTACTATTGAAAGATCGACCTAGCCTACTTCTCCGGTTTTTACCTTTTCAAGCTTCATTTCTTTTCCGGCAGCCAAGAGTTTTTTACCCTCAATTTTAGGAATATAATCGTCTATCAATATGGGAGCGGCAAAGAAGGTATCTGCGTCTATCGCTGCCGGTTTTTGTGCGTAAAAAGCTTTTACAGCCTCAGGGTCGGAAGGATCGGCATCGCCTTCAAGGATTACGGGCGTTCCGGGAGCAGCCCACGGGGCTTGAAGAAGCTCGACATGTTCTTTTTCTTCTTCATCATACCAGCTTGCCGCCAAAAGCATCCCCTTCGATTCGATGCCGCGCATTTTCCGAGGTTTTAGGTTATCTGCAATTATGACGGTTTTTCCTAAGATTTCGTCTTCCTTCAAAAAGGGCACAAGACCTGAAAGGATTGTTCTTTCTTCGCCGGAGCCGTCATCAAGTTTTTCGATGTAGAGCTTGTCTGCATCGGGATGTCTTTCTACGGATATAATCTTGGCGGTTTTTAAGGCAATCTTTTTTGAAAAAAGTTCGGCCGGGGAGAGTTTAGCTTCCGGCTTTGCAGAAGAAGCTGCTGCATCGGACTTTGAAGAGTCGCCGTCCTTACAAGCTGAACATCCTTCTTCAGATTTTTTTCTATCCTTTTGACTACCCGAATAACGTTCGCGATAGGCATCGATGACCTTGTTGTCGAGGGTCTTAAAGATTATTACGGGGTTTTCTACCGTTTTAAGCCCTTCCCTTTCGCCTAAATTTTTCCATGAAAGGAAGACTCCTTCCGGCTTATTAAATTGAGGGGCCTTACCGTCAAAAATATTTCCCGACCAAATCTTTTGTCCGAAAAAACCTGCGGCCTGATCGGCGTATTGGGGCATGTAGGGATGAATTAAAATTAAAATATCCTTTATAAGATAGCAAAGCTCAGCCATAATGGCTTCGGCATATTCAGGATCGGTTTCGCGCCTCTTCCAAGGCTCTCCATCTTGAAAGGCCTTGTTTGCAACTGAGGAGAGGGCAAAGGCTTCATGGAAGGAATCTCTAAGCTCGGCCCAATCCGAAAGCTCCGTTATTTTCTTAAAGCTTGCAGAGGCGGCATCTCTTAAAGATTTTACCATGCTCTTTATATCCTCCCGACCGGATTTTGCTCCGTCAACTTGAGGTATTTTACCCTCATAATAGCGGTGAATAAAGGTGGCAGTCCTGTTTACAAGATTGCAGAGGTTTCCGATAAGCTCGCTATTTACCCTCTCCTGAAAATCCTTCCATGTAAACTGGGTGTCGTTCTTTTCGGGGCGGTTATAAAAGATGTAGAACCTCCACATATCGGCAGGGATACCGGATTCTTTGGCATCGTTTCCGAAAACGCCCACTCCCTTCGACTTTGAGAATTTTCCGTTCTCGTAATTAAGGTACTCGGTGCCGGACATGTGAAAGAGTTTTGTCCAATTTTTTCCGGAACCTATGAGAGAACATGGGAAGATTACCGTATGGAAGGGAATATTATCTTTTCCGATAAACTGAAAAAGCTCTACATCATTTTGATCAAGCCACCATGCCTTCCAATCCTTTCCGGCAAGGTCAGCCCAGCATTTTGTTATCGAAATATAGCCGATTGGAGCATCGAACCATACATAAAAAACCTTGTCTTCAAAGCCTTTTTTGGGCACGGGGATTCCCCATTTAAGGTCCCTTGTTATAGCTCTTTCTTGAAGGCCGTCCCTAAGCCAGCTTTTTGACATTTGAAGAGCGTTGTTTGACCATCGGCCCGCCTCTGCCGTTTTAGGCATCCACTTTTCGTATTCCGGTACGATTTTGGGAAGGTTTATATAAAGATGGGTTGTAGAGCGAACTTCGGGAGATGCCCCGCAAGAAGAACAACGGGGTTCTTTTAAATCGGTAGGATCTAAAAGTTTTCCGCAGTGCTCGCACTGGTCGCCCCTTGCTCCGTCATAGGAACATGAAGGACAGGTACCCAATACATAGCGGTCAGCCAAAAAGCGCTTACAGGAGGGGCAGTAAAGCTGTTCTATAGTGTGCTCGGTAATATAGCCGTTTTTATCGAGGTCATTAAAAATACCCTGAGTTATTTCGGTCTGCTGCGGTGTAGAAGTTCTTCCAAAATAGTCGAAGGCAATATTAAACCAATTGTATATTTCAGCATGAATTGCATGATAGAATGAGCATAGCTCTTCGGGGCTCTTTTTTTCTTCGAGAGCCTTTGTTTCGGTGGCGGTGCCGTATTCATCGGTGCCGCAAATATAAAGGGTTTCATATTCTTTTAAGCGGCAAAAACGCGCAAATACATCAGCGGATAATACTTGAATTAAATTTCCCAAGTGGGGAAAATTGTTTACATAGGGCAAAGCCGAGGTTACTAATTTTCGTTTCATGGAAATGATTATGGATTATTATCAAAAAAAAATCAACTACCCGCATTAGCTCGCGGTTAGTTAGTCTGCGGAAAAACGGAAGAGGCAGGAATCGAACCTGCCATTGCGAATTATGCAACCTACGGTTTTGAAGACCGCGGGAGCCACCAGACCCCATCTGCTTCCGTAAGGACTATACACAAAATCGGAGCTTTTGTCTAGGGGTGGTTTTGATAATACTGTGCTTGGGCGTTCCACAATTTACTGTAAAGGCCGTCTTCCGCTAAAAGTTCTTCGTGGCTGCCTTCTTGGACTATGAGACCAGCGTCAAAGACCAAAATATGGGAACAAAACTTACAGGAAGAAAGGCGGTGCGAAATATACAGGGAGGTTTTGTTTTTTACAAGACCGTCGAATTTGGAGTAGATTTCGGCTTCGGCAATGGGGTCGAGGGCGGCTGTAGGTTCATCCAAGATTATAAGGGGAGCATCCTTATAAAGGGCTCGGGCTATTGCAATCTTTTGCCCTTCTCCGCCTGAAATGTTTACGCCTTCATCATCGAAGTTTTTATAAAGATAAGTTTCTTCCGCATTTTTAAACTTAGAAAGATCGAGGCCGGTATTTTTTAAAACTTCCAAGACCTTGAGTTTATCGTAAACCTCTCCGCCCGAAATATTTTGGGCAAGAGGGAGAGCAAGGAGTTTAAAATCTTGAAATACTACGGAAAAAAGATTTAGGTATTCTTTATAGTCATATTCTTTTATGTTTTTTCCGTTAAAAAGGATTTCGCCTTCTACCGGGTCATATAAGCGGCAGAGGAGTTTTACAAAGGTGGTCTTACCGCTCCCGTTTTTACCGACTACGGCAAGCCTCTCGCCCTTCCGTAACGTAAGGTTTAAATTCGTTAAAACGCTCTTTTCGGAATCGGGATAAGCAAAGGAAACATTTTTAAATTCTATAAGAGGTTTATCAAGCGCTTGATAATTGACCGGAGCATTCTTCATACACATTCCGTTTTTTATATCCAAGAAGTCAAACACATCCTTTAAAAATTCCCTATTGTTTTTTGCCTCACCTGCAACCGTAAAGATTTCGGTGAGGGCGGAAGAAAGGGCTGTGATGCTTGCCGCATATTGCATGAGGTTTCCGGCAGGGAAAGCTCCGCCTAAAGCCTTTAGCCCCACAAAGCCGTAAATGATTATTAAAAGAGAGGTAGAAATAAAGGCCGATAAAAAGGCAAAAAAGCCCATCTCCTTTTTTGCATACTGCGACATCTTTCCGCCCGGTACAAAAATATTACTGGAAGCTCTTATTATATTACCCTGTCTTTGCTGGCCGTACATACGCACATCCATTGCTCGGTTTTTTTCGTTAAAGAGCCTAAAGAAAAAACTAAACACCCTGTTTCCTTCTGTGGCATCCTCCGAAACAATTGCCCAGTAGGAATCGGACATTGTTTGAAGCTTTGCAGGAATGAGGATTAAAAGTATAATACTAAAAAGAATTACAAAGATAAACAAAGCATTGTTTAAAAAGGCCAATTCAGGACTTTGAACCTTAAAGCTAAAAAGGCTTATACTCAAGGCGAGCGAAGTAATAACGGAGGTAAGATGAGTAGAACACTTTGGATAGATCCATAGGATTTTTTCCAAGCCCCAGCCTCCGTAATTTGTATTTTGCCACATCCTTGTATAAATCTCATTTGTTTTTGCGGATTCCACATCTTGAAAGTCCATGCTTAAAAACTTTTGAACATAGATATCTTGCAGCTTATAATCAACGCTCCGGCCTTCATAATTTGCCCATCTTTTAAATAAGGAAGAAACGAACATGCAGACGGCCGTTAAAATAAGAGAGAGTAAAACCAAACTTTTGATTTTTGATAAATCTCCTTTCCCCGAATAAATTAAAACAAGCTCGTTTATAATTCTTGCCGAAAAGAAAATACCTATAAAGGGCAAGAGGCTTGTAAAAACTTTTTCTCCAAGCACGGAAATAAAAAACAAAGGCGCCTTTTTAAAGAGAAGCAAAAAAGCCCGCCGATTCAAGCCCTTGTTATGTCTTTTTTTATTATATTCTTTTTCAGTTTTCATCAGATTTCCCCTAAACTTTCAGGCAATTCTTTATCCTGTTCTTCCTTATAATACTTGCTTTGTACTTCAAAAAGATGAGCGTACTCCCCGCCCTTTTTTAAAAGAGAATCATGAGTGCCTTCTTCGATTATTTTTCCGTCTTTTATAAAAATAATCCTGTCACAAAAGCGGGTGGAAGCAAGCCTGTGCGAAATAAAAATAGAAGTTTTGTCCTTCGATAAATCGTTATACTTAGTATAAAGCTCATGTTCAGCAATAGGGTCCAAGGCTGCCGTCGGTTCATCCAATATTAAAAAGGGGCGGTCATTGTAAAGTGCCCTTGCAAGTAAGAGCTTTTGAGTTTCGCCGCCTGAAAGTTCTACGGCATCAAAGAAGATGTCCTTACAAAGACGGGTTTCTTCTTTTTGAGGAAGAGTTTGAACCTTATCGTAAAGGCCCGAAAGCTTTAGAACCTCTTCAATCCTCTCCTTGTTAATGCCTTCTCGGCTTTGTGCAATGTTTACAGCAATACTGGTAGGCAAAATAGAAAACTCCTGAAAGACCGCACTAAAACACTTATAGTATTCGCTTCGGTTAAATTCTTTTATATTTTTTCCGTTAAATAAAACCTCTCCTTGAGTAGGATCATAAAGCCCGGTAATCAATTTTACAAGGCTTGTTTTTCCTGCTCCGTTTAAGCCGACAATTGCAAGCTTTTCTTTGGGCTTCAAAGTCAAATTGAACCTATCCAGAACAGGAGTTCCGCCTTCCGAATATAAAAGGCTTACATCTTTTAGCTCGATGAGATTTTCTTTTTGTAGAGGAACTTCTTCTCCTTTTTCAAATAGATAATCTTCTTTAAATTCAAAAAATTCTCTAAGGCGGGAAATATCAAGACTTTGCTTATGCAGAACGGAAAACCGATTTAAAATACCGCTTACCCATTGAGTAAAAGTTCCCGCTGCGGCAAAATAAAGAATAAATTGGGGAACGCTTATATTTTTTTGTAAGACAAGACTTATCAGCCAATAATAAATGAGTCCGTTCCGCAAAAATGTTAAAACAAGGTCTGCAAAGTCGGCAAAAAAATAACGCTTTTCTCCTTTGAGGTGAAAATTGCTGTAAAGCCTTAAATGCTTTTCATATAATTCTTTAAGCCAAGCCTCCATTCCGAAAAGGCGGATATCCTTTGCAAGCTGCTTATTTTTTCCGGTTTTGGTTATGTAGCGTAAATGATTTATATGTTTATTTTCTTCATCACGCCTCTTATACATCCAAGAGTTTACACTGTTGGTAATAAAAAAACTCACGCAGGTTGTCAAAAGTGTAATTAAAATTATATTAAGGTTTAAGGAAGCAAGGATAACAAGATAGATGATAAAGCAAAGAAGGTATTGAAGAAACCCCTGTAAGGTAGTCCAAATAGCTTCGGTTGATTCCGAGTTACCGCCGGTAACATCCATCGCCTTATTTTTCTTTGCTTCAAAATCCTTATTATCCAAGTTATTATAGGAAGTGTTCATCGCCTTACTGCCTATCATAAAAATAAGCTCACTCCTAACTCCAATCCGCCCGAATAGGTGGTTCGTTCGCAGATAAGAAAGGAGACCGCGTAAAAGCATTAAAGAAAAAGCAAAGGCAAAAATAGTTATTAAAAGATTTTTAATGGGAGCATTGCTTTGAATAAGGCTCAAAACGGCAGGCGCAAAAAATATCGAAATTAAATTATCTCCAACATATAAAATGGATTCCAGCAAAATCAAAACAGGCACCGACTTATATGTCCTAAAAGATGTTTTAAGCATAAACCAAACATTGCTTAAAATCCCGTATTTTATAGGTTCTTCTTTCTTTTCCTCTTTTTCCATAGGTAAAGATAATAACATAAATACTGGGAAGTGTCAAAGGCGGATAATTTAACAAGGCAGATAATTTAACCGCAAGGGACGCAAAGGCCGCTAAGATTTTTTATTAATTTACTATTTTTTTTAAATATTTTCTATAGCTATCTTTGCATAGACAGCCTTTAAATTTTGCTCAGAACCTTTGTTTCCTAACTCAACCAAAGAATTGACCAGAAACTTTATACCAATGCGGGATTCCAAAGATTAAAAATTTACTCTGGACGTACATTCCCCAACCGCCATGGACGGCGGTGGTTATGCAAATGCACACATCCTTGTACGCATTTGACAGCGAGTTTTTTGCGAAGCAAAAACACTCGAAGCTCAAAACGGTACAGGACGTACCGTTTTGAGCGGCACTTGAATTTTCTCCTTCTTTTCTATAGAATATCTTCCGTCAATTTTGATAGATTCATCAATTTTCTTGGAGTAAAATATGGCTTATCCTTTTAGCACGATAGAACCCAAATGGCAAAAATATTGGGAAGAAAACAAAACTTTTAAAACAGTTGAAGATAAAAATTATCCTAAGGATAAGAGACTCTATATTTTGGATATGTTTCCCTATCCTTCGGGAGACGGCCTCCATGTAGGGCATCCTGAAGGCTATACTGCAACGGATATCTACAGCCGTTTTTTACGCATGAGCGGATACAATGTACTCCACCCGATGGGCTTTGATTCCTTCGGACTGCCTGCAGAAAACTATGCCATCAAGACGGGAGTTCATCCTCTTATTACCACCCGAAAAAATATGGAAACATTTAGAAAGCAGATTAAATCGATAGGTTTAAGCTATGACTGGGATAGGGAAATCTCCACAAGCGAAGAATCCTATTATAAATGGACCCAGTGGATATTCCTTCAATTATTTAAAAAAGGATTAGCCTACGAAAAAGAAGCCCCCATCAACTGGTGCCCTTCCTGCTTAACAGGCCTTGCCAATGAAGAAGTAAAGGACGGAAAATGCGAAAGATGCGGAGCTCAAATTCAACGCAAAAACTTGAGGCAGTGGATTTTAAAGATAACCGAATATGCCGAACGCCTCTTGGAAGATTTAGACGAGCTTGACTGGCCCGAATCCATTAAAATTATGCAAAAAAATTGGATAGGCAAGAGTACGGGGGCCGAGGTTGACTTTTCCCTCGTCGATAAGGACGGAAAAGAAACGGGGCAAAAAATCAAGGTTTATACAACCCGCCCCGACACGATTTTCGGAGCGACCTACATGGTCTTGGCCCCGGAACACGAGCTAGTAAAAAGTATAACTACAAGCAGCCAAGAAAAAGCCGTTGCCGCTTATATCGAAGAGGCCGCAAAAAAAAGCGACCTCGAAAGAACAGACCTCGCAAAAAACAAGACCGGAGTTTTTACGGGAGCCTATGCAATCAATCCATTGACGGAACAAAAAATCCCCGTCTGGATCTCGGACTATATTTTAATCTCCTACGGCACGGGAGCAATTATGGCAGTACCCGCCCATGATGAAAGAGACTTTGAGTTTGCTGCCCAATTCAATCTGCCTAAAATCAAGGTTGTAGCCGGTGCGGAAGAATGGGAAAGCGGAAAAAGAGACTTTTCGGAGGAGCCTGAGGCTTGCACAACCGAGGACGGCTATTCGGTAAACTCAAAACAGTTTGACGGTCTAAAAACTGAAGAAGCAAAAACAAAAATCACGGAACATCTTGAAAACTTAGGCCTTGCAAAAAGAGCCGTAAACTACAAGCTCCGTGACTGGATTTTCAGCCGTCAGCGCTATTGGGGTGAGCCCATACCCTTGGTACACTGCCCCTCTTGCGGCATAGTTCCCCTAGACGAACATGATCTCCCATTAACCCTGCCCCAAGTAGAAAGCTATACTCCCGCAGGTACGGGCGAAAGCCCCTTGGCGGCTATCGGCTCTTGGGTAAATACAAAATGCCCCAAATGCGGAAAGGAAGCAAAACGGGAAACCAATACAATGCCTCAGTGGGCAGGTTCTTGCTGGTACTACCTCCGCTTTATCGACCCTCATAACAACGAAGCCTTTGCCGACAAAGAAAAATGCGATTACTGGATGCCTGTCGATCTCTATGTCGGAGGAACAGAACATGCAGTTCTCCACCTATTGTATGCAAGGTTTTGGCACAAGGTCTTGTATGATCTGGGACTGGTTTCTACAAAAGAACCCTTTACACGGCTTGTAAATCAGGGAATGATAACCTCTTTTGCCTATATGAGAAAAAACAAGAGCCTTGTTCCGGTCGATAAGGTTAAAAAAATATCTGAAACCGAATTTGAAGATATTGAAACCGGAGAAAAACTTGAGCAGGTAATAGCCAAGATGTCCAAGAGCTTAAAGAATGTTATCAATCCCGACGACATCATAAAAGAATACGGGGCAGACACCCTTCGCCTCTACGAAATGTTCTTAGGCCCCTTAGAGGTTTCAAAACCTTGGAACACAAGCGGCATCATGGGAGTGTTCAGATTTTTGGAAAAAATCTGGAATCTGTCCGACAGAGAAATATATAAAACTCCCGTCAACGATACCTCAACCCCTGAAACCAAGACCTTGACTGTCATCTTAAATAAGACCATAAAAAAGGTAACCGAGGACACAGCCTCTCTTAACTTTAACACTGCCATAAGCCAGATGATGATTTTTATAAATGAGGTTTCAAAGCATAAAAAAATCCCCCACTATGTTTGGTATAATTTTGTAAAACTTTTAAGCCCCTACGCTCCTCACTTGGCCGAAGAACTTTGGCAAAAGATGGGTAGTGATGAATCGATAGCCTATTCTCACTGGCCGATGTTTGTCGAAAAATTCTGCGTCGACCAAACCTGCACGGTGGTAGTACAGGTAAACGGAAAACTCCGCGGTAAGTTTGAGGCAGAAGCAGGAACCTCTAAAGAGGAGCTGGAACGCCTTGCTTTATCGAATGAAGGCGCTGTCCGCAATATTGAAGGCAAAGAGATTAAAAAGATAATTACAGTGCCCGATAAGCTCGTAAATATTGTAGTACAATAGAGAAAACCCTACTTAACAAGGCTTATTCTTTTTCGGCATAGCTCTAGCGGCCGGCTTTTTTTAAGGCGTCATTTACCGCCTCTAAAAAAGCCTTACTCGTTAAGGTAGCACCGGCCACAATGTCCACATCTGTAGAATCCTTCTCGATAACCCTCTTAGGCAGGTATTCAAAAACGGTATCGCTGTAGCCGGGCGTATCGGCATACTCTAAGATATCTATATTTTTAATTTCGTTTTTTTCTATCACAACCCTTACGCTTATATTTCCCATTAAGCCTTCGGCCTTTCCTTCAAAAACACCCGAAACAATCTTTTCATCATTTTTTACATTACAAGAAAATAAAAAAATACTCAAAGCAAAAACTATAATGGTAAAACAAATCTTTTTCATATTTAAAAACTTACCTTCCTAAAAAATATCCTATATCTCCCCAGAGGGCAAAGAGAAAAACTACGCCGATAAAGGCTATGCCGATAAACTGAACATAGTACAACACCTTCGGATGAATTTGCCTTCTAAAAATAAATTCTATAAAGGCAAAAAGAATTAAACCTCCGTCCAAAATCGGAATCGGCAATAAATTCATTATAAAAAGAGAAATAGAAATTATGCTTACAAAGTTTAAGATATCCGAAAGCCCGATTAAAAAGCCGGCCTTAAAACCTTGGGCGGCAACATCGCCCAACATATGGGTAATGCGTACAGGGCCCGAAACGGCTTGCCTAAAGTCAACACCCTTAAACAAAAGGCCTAAACTTTTAAATGTTAACACAAAACTCTTGTGAGTTAAAACAAAGCCGTTCACTATGCTTTTAAAAAAGCCTGTTCCGGGAATCTCTACCTTGATGTTTTTAATCTTTAGCCCAAGGTCTATTCCGTTTTCGGTTCTGATAAGGTTTACGGTTTTTGTAATCTTGTTTCCGTCCCTTAAAATGCCTAATTCGGCAGTCTTTTCGCTTATACCGCCTAGGGCACGGTTTAAGTCTATCGTATTGGCAACTTCAATTCCGTTCACTTCCGTAATAAGGTCGCCTTTTTTAAGCCCTGCAAGTTCGGCAGATGAAGAAGGCTTTACACTGTCAATTTCAAGGGGAATAAAAGAATAAAAGCCTATTATGCCTGCACCGGTTTTTGGATCGAGTTTTGGCCTAAGTTTTTTTGTGAGGATTTGCCCTTCTCTTTCTATTTCCAGCGTAACCTCTTCCTTTGCTTCAGGCACAATGAGGCGCACTATGTCGGCAAATGTTTCAGTCTTTTCGCCGTTAATGCTTAAAATTACATCCCCCATCCTTAAATCAGCCTCGCGGGCAGGAGAATCATCGGCTTCGTTATAATAGTAAACGGGAGCTATCTTATTCGAACTGGTATAATAGCTTGAACCGATAGCACTTACAATAGCCAGAGCCAGAACCGCACTTATATAGTTTGCAAATGGACCGGCAAAGGCAATTATAATCCGCTTAAAAGGATGCACTCCATAAAGCTCCCCTTCTTTTTTCGGAATTGCAGGGAGCTTTTCTTCGATTGCCTGCTGAAAGGCCTTTTCTCCCTTCATGCCGCAATAACCGCCCATAGGAATTGCAGAAATTCTATATTCCGTGTCTCCCTTCTTTTTTTTAAAAAGAACAGGGCCCCAGCCTATCGAAAAACTTTCAACCACAACACCGCAGAGTTTTGCGGCAATAAAATGTCCAAGCTCATGGATAAAGACCATGATACTCAATATAATCAAACCTATTAAAATCTTAACCATAAATTATTCCGTTTTACTTTTATTGCAAGCCGTTTGCTTTGTCAAGTATCCTTGCCAAAGCGACCGCTCTTGCTCTGTTTTCATAGTCATAAACTTCTTCATAAGAAGAAGGTTTCATAGTCCAATCCGAATTTAAAACTTCTTGCGTAATATCGGCTAAATCCGTAAAGCCTATTTTCCCTTTGATAAAAGCATCAACGGCTTCTTCATTTGCAACATTAAAGGCTATAGGATAGGCTCCGCCTTTTCCAGCCGCTTCAAAACCCAAAGCCAACATGGGAAAATCATCGTTTCTGGGAGGCATAAATTCCAACTTTATAATTTGAGAAAAATCCAAAGGCCTTAAAAAGCTTTCAGGTACCTCCGGAAAACTTAAAGCATTTAAAATAGGATTTTTCATATCGGGAGGAGAGGCTTGAGCAAATATCTCTCCGTTTTTACACTGTACCATCGAATGGATTATACTTTGAGGATGAACCGTAACTTCAATTTTTTCCGGAGGAAAAGAAAAGAGCTTTACAGCCTCAATCACTTCCAAGGCCTTGTTTGCAAGAGAAGCCGAATCTATCGTAATCTTTCCACCCATCTTCCATGTCGGATGCTTTAAGGCATCTTCAAGCTTCATTGTGCTAAGCTTTTCTCTCGGCGTATTTAAAAAGGGGCCGCCTGAGGCGGTAATTATAATCTTTTCGATGTTTTCTTTTTTGTGGGCATTTATAAGCTGAAAAATTGCAGCGTGTTCCGAATCGACGGGAATTATTGTGCTGCCCGACTTTTCGGCATCTTGAAAAATCAGCTCACCTGCTTCCACTATAGTTTCCTTGTTGGCAAGGGCCAAATCCAAACCGCTTTTTATAACTTCTACCGAGGCCTTTAAGCCTGCCGAACCCGCTATACCGTTTATAACAATGTCGGCCTTTGATTTTTCGAGCAGATGTCTGACAGCTTCCGCATCTATCTCGTGTTTTAAATTTGAATCCTTTTTTTTTGTAGAAACAAATTGCGCATCGGTAAATTCGGCTAGAAGAGTTTTTGCAAAATCCGAATTTGAATGAACCGAAAAACCGGCAAGAACAAACCTATCGGGAAATCTTCTTATTATTTCCAGACTGTTTTTTCCGATTGAGCCTCCGGCACCGAGAACGATAACCCTTTTTTTTCCCATTAAAAGCCGCCTAACAAAAACAGACAGAGGGCATAGAATACGGGAGCAGCTATAAGCAGGGAGTCAATGCTGTCAAGAATACCGCCCCGCCCTAAAATCACCTTCCCTGAATCCTTTACATCTGCAGAACGCTTCAAAATAGATTCTATTATGTCGCCGATAATGGCAAAAAGGGCTGTAAAAATAGCTATGATTATAAGCTCTTTTAATTTTCCGTTAAATTGTTTATTAAAAAAATAAAAGGAACCTACAGCAGCTGTTGCAGAACCTATGAAGCCGCCTATAAAACCTGCAATACTTTTTTTGGGGCTTGCCTTAATAAAGCCTCTATTGTTTTTTCCAAAAAGCATTCCGAAAAACCACGCAAAAGAATCGCAGCCGAAAGTCATAAGAAGGAACATGATGATAAGGGAACCTGCATTTGGAAGGCTTGCAATTGCAGATAAATAAACAGCCAAGCCCCAAGGATAAATCAGTATAAACATTCCGCTTGTGAAGCGTGCAATGCTATTTATAAAATTACCTGATGATGAAAATATAATTTCCATAAAGAGTATTCCGACTATTACACAGCCGAATACAATAAAAATATATTGAAACGGTATGGAATGTAAGCCCATCAGGTATGAAGCAAGAACTAAAATCGTACCGAAAAAAGCAAGTATCTTTTTAGGATAGGCAGGAGACCTTTGGGATAAAATATTATAAATCTCATAATTTGCAATAAGGGCAGCAATAAACAATTCGATATGATAAACCAAAAAATTATAATGAGGTAAAAAACAAATTGGAGCTAAAACTAAAGGAGCTCCTACAAAAAATATAATCAGCCTTTCAATAATTTTTTTAATCTTCATTTTATTTCTCCCTTTATTACATTAGGCGTTTCCGTAACGCCTGTTTCTTTTTTTATAATCTTCTATCGCTTCATATAAATTTTCTACAGTCCAATCGGGCCACAAGGTATCCGTAAAATAAAATTCCGCATAGGCACTTTGCCAAAGCAAAAAATTGCTTAAACGTTTTTCTCCTCCGGTTCTGATAAGCAGGTCCACGGGAGGAATTTTTCCAGTGTCCAATTTTAAAGAAAACGATTCTTCATTTATCGAGGCAAGCTCATCGGAATTCAGTTTCTTTATTGCCCTTAAAATTTCATCGTGTGCTCCGTAATTTATGCCGAGCACAATTGCAGTTCCCGTATAAGCGGAAGTTTTCTCTCTTACCGAATTAATTTCATCTTGAATGTCTTGAGGTAAACCGCTTAAATTGCCTATGTGCTCAATACGTATATTGTTATCGGCATAAAATTTAAGCTCGGATTTTAAATGCTGTTTAATAAGCCCCATTAAAAAGCCCACCTCCGCCTCGGTTCTTTTCCAGTTTTCGGTAGAAAATATATAAAGCGTTATATAAGGAATTCCTAAATCGGACACGGCCTTTGTTATCCTTTTGACCGTATTAAGCCCTTCCTTATGTCCCATAGAACGGGGAAGTCCTCTTTTTTTTGCCCATCTGCCATTGCCGTCCATGACAATGGCGATATGTTTTAGCTCATCGGACATTTAGTTTTCCATTATTTCCTTTTCTTTTGCTTCAAGTACCTTGTTTATTTCGGCGATGTAAGCATCGGTGGATTTCTGGAAAGCATCCTCCGCTGTTTTTAACTGATCTTCGCTTATTTTTCCGTCCTTTTGTAATTTTTTTGCTTCATCAATTCCGTCACGTCTGATATTGCGCACTGAAACCCTCGAGTTTTCGGCAATGGTCTTTGCTTTTTTTACAAGGTCTTTTCTGCGGTCTTCGGTCAAGGGCGGAATTGCAATGCGGATAACCTTTCCGTCATTTGTGGGATTAACCGAAAGATCTGCTTGCAGAACAGCCTTTTCGATTTCTACCAATAAACCCTTATCCCAGGGCTGAATTACTACAAGCCTTGCTTCAGGAATAGAAATATTTGCAAGCTGGTTAAGAGGAGTGGACTCGCCATAGCAACTTACTCTTATCTTATCAAAAAGAGCGGAAGATGCCCGTCCGGTTCTCAGCATATTGAATTCTTCTTTTAATGCGGCAACCGTTTTTTTCATTTTTTCTTCACAATTTTTTTTAACTTCCTCTATCATAATTTGCCTCCGATTATATTTTATTTTAACACATAAGAATTAATGCTGCAAGGACAAACCCCGCAGCATTAAAAGGTTTTAATTTACATTCCAAGCCCTAACTGAAAAATAACCAATTTTGACAAGCTCAAAGAGCCGCCGGCTTCTTTGCCGACCTCAGCCATTTTCTTTGAAACGGAAAGTTTATCATCTTTGACAAAGGCTTGTTCAAGGAAGCAGATTTCTGATAAGTGCTTTGAGATTTTTCCCTTAACAATTCCTTCTTTTACGTTATCCGGCTTATCCAACTCGGCAACCTGACCTTTAAAGATTTCTTCTTGCTCTTTGATATAAGATGCATCTACATCTTCTTTTTTAACATAGAGGGGCATAAAGGCGGCTGCATGTAAACAGCAGTCATAAGCAAATTCCTGTACCGCAGTCTTTTCAAAGATTTCAGGCTTATCCGACTTTAAAACTACAATAACGCCCGTTTTTTTGTCGGAGTGAATATAGCGTGAAAGGTACTCGTCTGAACCGGCCTTTACGTTGATTAAACGTGTCAGGTTCATGTTCTCGCGTACTCGGGTAGCCAAATCCAAGAGCTTATCATTGAGTTCGGGGGTAACTTCAGAAATGTCTTTATCAAAGGCCGTTTTTGCAATGTCTTCTCCGACAGCGATAAAGTCCGCATTTTTTGCAACAAAGTCCGTTTCGCAAGTCATTTCGAGCATAACGGCTTTTTTATTATCATTTTTGATAACGATGATACCTTCGCTGGTTACTCTGTCAGCACGCTTTTCGACAGCGGCCAAACCTTTTTCTTTTAAGTATTTTTCAGCCTCTTTAGCGTCTCCGTTACAGTGCTGTAAGGCTTTTTTGCACTCCATCATACCCGCACCGGTTTTATCGCGTAATTGTTTTACATCAGATGCTTTAATATCCATAAATTTCTCCTTATTTGTCGTCGTATAAATCCTCATCACTTACGAGAGAATTTTCTTCTTCATCCTCATCATCTCCGGCAGCTTCATCTTTGGGAGTATAGTTTGAATAATCGGTAATTTCTTCTTCTCTGTCCTGATAGGGATCAACGCCTGAATCACCGGACTCTTCATCTTCTTGAAGGTTTTCGATGATTTTAAGACCGTGCTCGTTATCTGCTTCGATAACGGCATTGGCGATTACGCCCGTAAAAAGCGAAATAGCTCTGATAGCATCATCGTTTCCGGGAATCGGATAGTCGATGCCCTCGGGGTTGCAGTTGGTATCTACAACAGCGATGATGGGTATACCTAAGGAGCGGGCCTCTCTGATAGCAATTTCTTCTTTTCTGGTATCGATAATAAAGAGGATTCCGGGCAGGTCCTTCATCTCCTTAATACCGCCTAAGTTTTTTTCGAGCTTTGATTTTTCTTTTTGTAAGGAAGCGATTTCTTTTTTTGTCAAGTTGTCGAACGTTCCGTCAACTTCCATTTTTTCGATTTTCTTAAGACGTGCCAAGCTCTTTTTGATTGTTGAAAAGTTTGTGAGCATTCCGCCGAGCCAGCGGTTGTTAATATAGAACATTCCGCATCTTTCAGCTTCTTTTTGAATTGTCTGCTGGGCTTGTTTTTTTGTTCCTACGAACAAAACCGACTTTCCTTCCGAAGTTGTTTTGCGGACAGCTTCATAGGCCTCACGGATTGCAACGATTGTTTTTTGCAAATCGATGATATGAATTCCGTTTCTTTCCGAAAAAATGTATTTTTTCATTCTCGGATCCCAGCGTTTTACTTGATGGCCGAAATGTACGCCTGATTCAAGTAAGTTTTTCATGGTTACTACTGCCATGTGTTTCTCCTTTGGAGCTAAAAAGCTCCTGCCTTCTCTATTTCTCGGAACAGACTACAGCCCGTCAAGCCGACTAGGGTTGATCTTAGAGCCGTACATCCTTCCGGATATTTACCGTAAAAAACGGCATAAAGCTATTATATATTTTTTTGAAGATTTTGTATAGTGCTTGACGGAAAAACATCGACGAGAGATCGATTACTGCAAGCTATTGCGATGTCCTGAGACGGGTTTTGTAAGGGGAATACAAAAAACCGCCTGCTCGCCGGAGGTTTTCCGGCTTGAGGCGGTTACTCAAGAATGAGCACCGTACAAGATGTACGGGGACTTCACACTCGTGGACAGTTACTTGTCTTTTGCAAACTTGCCTGCATCTGTTCCCATCGTGCCGGCATTCGTTTTATATGTTTCAAGCTGAGTCGGCGGAACCTTTATGCCGCCTTTTTCTAAGGCGTAGCAGCTGGCAAAGGCGTTCCAGAACGTATTTTTGTAATCACACTTAAGCACAGCACCTTTGAGATTTAGGCAGTCTTGAAAACAACTACCCATGCTTGTAACAGTTTTGGGTATGGTAGGTGCCATTTCAAGACTTCCACAGCCCCAAAAACATCGATCCATCGTCTTAACACCTTCCGGTATTGCAGGTACTTCCTTAAGGTTTTGACAGAATTGAAAGCACTGAGTCATATTCTTAACGCTTGCAGGTATTGCAGGCGCCTTTTCAAATACGCAGTTTACAAAGCAGGAGGTTATATTTTCAACGCCTTCCGTTAGTACGGGTACCTTCTTAAGACTTGAACAGCCCGTAAAGCAGCCTTCCATATTCTTAACGCTTGCAGGTATTGCAGGTGCCTCTTCAAGGACGTAGCAAGCATCAAAGCAGTGGCTCATATCCGTAACGCCTTCCGGTATTTTAGGTGCCTTTGTAATACTGCAGGCATTAAAGCAGGATCTCATATTCGTAACGCTTGCAGGTATGTCAGGTGCCTGCACAAGGTTTGGGCAGCCGTAAAAACACCCGCTCATATCCGTAAGACCTGTTATGTTGCCTGCGAATTTGAGGGCAACCTTTTTAGTCGAATTGCCAAACAAGATTTTTCCGAGTTGACTGCGGTAGCCATTACCAGCAGTTGCTATTAAGTCCGTCGTCCTTAGACCGCTTACTTTTATGTAGTTTACCTCTGTACCTGAAGCTGTGTTTTTAAGGTAGTTATCCAAGTCTACACCGTCTGTACCAAACTCAACGGTTTTATACTCGGTAAAGCTCACCTTTACTGCTGTTTCGGCGGTGATTTTTACCGTTGCAGTTGTGTTGTTTTCTGTACCGCCAGATACGAATGAACCGCCGGAAACAGTCCACTTTTTTACCACATAATCTGTATTTGGCTCTGCGGTAAATGTTACGGTTTTACCTTGTTCGACCATGATGGGGCTCATCTCCGTTTCCGCTACGCCTTCCGCCTTTGCTTTCAGCGTACCGCCCATGCCTTCCACGCTAAAACTTACGGCGTGCTTAGGTGCAGGTGCCGGTGGCTCCGGTGCCTTCGGTTTTGCCGCATTCGGACAGCCTGTAAACACTGCCAGTGTTATAATTGCGGCTGTGATGAGTGCCGCAGCTCTCGTTTTTCCCAAGGTTCTTGTGTTGTTTGTCATAATCAAACTCCTTATTTAAGTATTTTTTGGATTGAATCAGTCCCAATCCGTAAAACCCGGCTTTTTGCAAAAAAATAAAAAACGCACAAGGGCGGTACTCCTGTCCTTGTGCGTGTGATTGCTTTGAGTAAATTTGTGTGTGTCCGGCTATTATTTGGGCATGACGAGGCTGCGAGGCTGCGAGGCTGCGAGGCTGCGAGGCTGCGAGGCTGCGAGGCTGCGAGGCT
>CAJPPE010000003.1 GCA_905372345.1 uncultured Treponema sp.
AAAGATTTTTTTCGTGGGACGGAAGAACTGTTCCTTTGGGTGCATTTTTTGCTCTGCGTAAATGTTTTACCTGAGTGGTATACAAATCTGCTTGTCCGTTTTTTCTCGCCTTTGAATAAAAGACTGTGAGGTTTCCGGCCTTAATCAAAACAGACAAAGGTATACTCTTCCCTGCCCTAGCCTTTATAAAAACATAGCCGCCTGCATAATCCCTTGTGTGAAGCCAAAGGTCTGCCCCCTTAACAAAATGACGCAAAAGCTCATCATTTTCGGCTGCCGTTCGGCCTACTAAAATGGTCCACCCTTCCGAAAAGAATTTTAAGCCCGGAGCGGTTTTCGTATTTTTTGCTTTTTGCTGAACCGGAATTTTTTCCTTTTGAAGAATTTTTTGAATTAAATAAGGGTTTTCTTCCGTTTTAATTTTTTCTATTTTTTCTTTTAGTTTTTCTATTTCTTTTTCGGCCGATATAATATCTTCTTCCAAGGCCTCTAAACCCGAAACGGCTTTTTTATATTTTTCGTAATAGAGATTTGCATTTTCTTGGGGTGTTTTTAAGGGCTCCAAAGTAATATTTATTTTTGCACCGTTTTTTGTGTAATCTTCAAGTTCTATAAATTTCATTCCTTTTTTTATCAGATGAAGGTTTGAAAAAAGCAAATCTCCTGCATTTTTTAAACTTTGAGCATTTAAAAATTCTTCCCTTTTTGCTTTAAGTTTTGATAGAGCTTTTTCGATTTTTAATATTTTAGTTCCGTAAAGGTTTTCGGCTTCGTCCAGCAGGGCTTCTTTTGAAACTTTTGGAGCATTATTAATATACCATTCTTCGACAGCTTCATTAAAACTTTTTGTTTTGTCATACTCGCGAACACAATAATCTTGTTTTTTTATTTTTTGAGGTTCGGGAGTCAGCCAAGTTCCGCCTGATACTTCGCCCTTCTTGGGCCGTCGGTAAAAAGCGTCGATTATAAGGTTATTTTCATCGGTTAAAACTATGTTTGCTGCCCCGCTCCACAGCCTTAAATATAAAAAAAAGCCCCCTGCTCCGCTTGCAATATTAAGGCGTATAATTCTGTCTTCGTTGAGTTGTTCCGCTTTTAGGATTTTTCCGCCCTTGATTCTGGATTTTAAAAGCTCCATAAAACGCATAGGCTTATCGAATTTAGGAATTTTTTTATGTGTAGAATGAAGCCGGCATGCTCCGGCATCAAGAGAAATAAAAAGAGTAAGAGGCTTATCCTTATATAAATAAAAGACCAAGGCTGTATAAGAGGGCTGAATTATTTTTTGAATAAAATAGCCCTCTAATTTCAGCTCTTCAAGAATTAGATCTATTTCTTTATTGTTTAAGGACATTAAAACCCGAATCCTTTTAAAAGATCTTTTACCTTGTTTTCAGCTTCTTTTTTTACCTCGTTTTGTGCTTCTTTTATTTTTCCTGCGGCAATATCTTTTATACGTTTTTCGGCTTCAGCCTTCTTTTTGTCTAAGATTTTTTCATAATTTTTTACGTCATTAAGAAGTTTTTTAGCCTTATTTGCTGAGGACATAAAGGTGTCAATTTCTTTTTTGTAAGTTTCTTTTTGCTCATCAAGCCATTTTTGTCCCTGCTTTAAAAGTTCTGCTTTTACTTTTTCAACCTGACGGGCAAATTCTTTTTTTAAGGCTGCCGCTATCTGATTATCTACATCCGTATCGACATCAAGGCTAAACCTTTCTCCCTTATTGATTGTAAGAGTTGTTTTTATGTTTATTTTTTTTATATCGGATAAAATGTTTTGATAGATTTCAAAAACAAAGGCCGGTTCAAATTTTTGAACGGTAAGAACGCTTTTCATGATTTCCATATTTGCATTTATAACTACATCCTTATTTTTAGAAACCTTTACACCGCCTCCGGTTTTTAAGATACCTGTAAGAGAAGGAACGGCATCTGCCGGCGAAGGAATATCCATATCCAAGCCTTCAAATGTAAAATCGGTATCGACGAGCTCATTGGTATAAGAGCGTAAATCGATAATACCCTCTGCAGTTTCTTTTAATTTTCCGTGGGCTGCATTTAAATTAATTGTAAGAGGAATACCGAGTTTATCGTAATCATTAGTTATGGCCTTAGCTCTTCCTCCGATTTCAAAAACTTCCTTTTCGGGATGATGACCTGAAAGCGAAATATTCCTTATCAAGAAAGTCGGAACCGAATCCTTACCGAAGATAAAGGTTTTGCCGGGAAGGCGTTCCATAGCCTTAGATTTTTGAGCCAATGTAAGTTCCTTTTCTTGTTTAGGCTGTTTTTGAGAGCTTTGTAAAAGTTCCATTCCTTGAACAAAATAAGGATAATATGTACCAAGAGTATTTACTATAAAAGTGTTTATAAGATCGGCAACCAGTTTTTTTCCGGTATCGATATTGATAGATTTTATTTGCCCTGCAATTTTGTTTAGGCGGTTTAAGTCATTTTTAATTGACTCGCCTGCTTCCCGTGCCAGCCGGTCAACATCCTTTATATCGTTTTGAACATCATTAAAAAGGCGGTTTGCCAAATCAAAATCATCCTGCCCTGTTTTAACAACTTTTTGAATAATTTCGATTAATTCTTGAAGCTGTTTTATATCATTAATCTTATTTATGTCTATGGCCATTAGTTTTTGAACAGCCTCAACGGTATCGGCGACCTGTTTTTCTACATCGTCCTTAGTCTTAATCCATTTTTGAGCCATCGGATCTACGGAATTTATAATTTTCTCGGTAATTTCAGGAGTTTTAAAAGCCGCCTTTTCGCGTTCAAGAATTTTTCTCGGATCTATTTGATCTTGAACGGCTTTTAAACCGCTGTCAACGGATACTTGGGACTGCACTTTTTTTAGTTCAGCATTTATAAGTTCCGTTATGGGATTTGGCTTCTTATTGGGATCTACAGGTTTTTGTTTTTTTGGAGGCAAGGCTCCGGAAGTTGTTCTTTCGGTATTCCATGTAAAACCTTCAATCGCCATATTTTCTGCAACAAATTTTCCTCGGCTTAATTCCAAAAGGTTAAAATAAAAGTCTATATTTTGGATTTCAAATAAATTGCGCATGGGCTCTTTTTTATTTGCAACCTTATATCCTTGGATTCTAAATCTAGTGTTAAACAAGTCGAAGTCTACAAGGCTTACCTCACATTTCGCACCGAAGGCAGCTTCCGAACCTCCGACTACAATTTTTTTTGCCAATACGTTTCTAAAAATATATACAAAGAATAGAACGGCAAAAACGCAGGCCAAAGCACCTAGTACTGCCGGAAAATTTACCCTTCCCTTTTGTCTGCCTATTTCCAAAGCTATTTTGTTTATTCGTTTTAATTGGGTTTTATCGTTTATCTTTGTTTTATCGAATTGGAAATACTCTTTGTTTGTTTTTTCATCGATACTTGAAACTATAAAACCTTGGATAAAATCTTTATCTGCCGGTATGAAAATCTTTTTATAGATTTTTCGATTAAGAGATCTTTTTGTATAGCGCTTTTTAAAAAGTCTTTTTACCTTTTCAAGTTTTTTAGCTTCTTTAGCGGCCCTTTTGGCAGCTTTTATTTCATCTTTTTGCAATGATTCGTTATTTTTATCCGTCATATTAAAAATTGTCCTTTATATCAGATATTTTTGTCAAATGTCGAAGAAGCGGTATCTTACCCAAAAGGCCGACACCCTTTACATTTACAGCAGGCTGCATATATTTTCTATATTTTGCTACTATAATTCTTGTTAAGATGTATACTGGAGTATACAGTGTAAGTCCCCAAATTATGCCTCCTAAGACCATTGTGTTCGAAAGCTTAAAAAGAGCGACAAAAGGTATGTTTTCTAAGGCGATAAAGATGGGGCGTAAAAATGATAATTGAACAGCCCAAAAGCCTATATTGTTTATTATTATATCCATAAAGGGGGTTACAAAGCCTAATAAAATAAAAGAGATAAAAAAGGCTCCTTTATTTATGCGGATAAAAATAGACAAAAAAAACAAAAATGTAAAGGTTAAATTATTTTTTGGCAATATTGCCAAAAAAAGACCTAAGGCAACAGCGTGAGCTATATCACCGGGGTGAGCATTTGCATTAATAGCTTTAAAAAATGAAGTTACATATTTTATCATAGAAATAAGGCTTTAAAAACCTATTACCTCCTCTATAAACAGTTTTTGCAAGGATTACTTAAGTCTATAGCATAGAAGCTTTTTTTTCAATAGCGTCGGCATATACTTTTAGATATTTTTCCGCAGCTATAGTCCAGCCGAACTTTTTAGACATGGCCTTGGTTCTCATCTTTTTTATGTGATCTTTTTTATTATACCAAGCATAACAAAAAATCGTAACTTTATAATGCAAAATTTTGTTGTTTTACTGTACTTACAAATGCTTTTTTCGGCTTTTGTAAGTGCTTGTTTTTTTTGGAGGCTTTTATGAAAGATTCTATTATTAAAGGCATAAAACTTATCGGCGTTTTATGTATCGGTTTTGTTTTATTTGGAGCATGCAGTCCTCAAGCAAGCGAAAAGCGTTTTGTAAGCGTTACAGGACGATCTTCTATTTCTAAATCTCCTGATCAGGTTTCAATTTCGTTTTCGGTTTTTTCTAAGGATAGGGACTTATCCGCGGCAAAAAAGAAAAATGATGCGGCAATTTTAAAATTAAAAGAGCTTTTTGAAAAATATAAAATCGAACAAAAAAATATAAGTATTGAACGCATAAATATTAACCCTAGATCCAGATATAGAGACAATGGTGATGAATATTTTGACGGATATGAGGTGGTACAAAACATAGCCGTTCTTCTTACAAAGATAGAAGATTACGAAGTATTTTTAACCGACCTTTTAAATACGGGGGTAGATAGAATCTACAATGTAGGCTTTTCGGTTGCCGATATGAGAAAACTAATGGACGAGGCAAGGGCTGAGGCTGTAAAAGCAGCTGAAGAAAAAGCTCTCCTTCTTTGTAAGGCAGCCCCCAACGGCGGAAAATCCATTTCTTTAGGAAAAATAATCAGCATAAGCGAGGAACCTACAGGTATGTTCCAACGAAACTATTATAATTATGCTGCCCAAAATATGAAACAAGCCGCCGATTATGAGGCAGCAGGCGGAAATTTTTCTCCCATGGGACAGATTGAAGTTTCTGCGGAAATAAGCGTTGTCTTTGAATTAGAGTAGGTTTTTTAAATATTCATTTTTTGTTTTATTCCCCGATTGACTGTCTTTTTATTTTGATGTAAACTGAGGTTAATTTTATAAAGGAGTTATTCTTATGCAGAAAACGAATGAAGCAAAAAAAATTTTCTGGTACACGTTGGCTTTTATGGCGTTTTCAACCGTCTGGAGTATGGGAAATATCATCAATGGATATTCCGAATACGGCGGATTGAAGGCCATAATTTCATGGGTTTTAATTTTTTCAATTTATTTTATTCCTTATTCGCTTATGGTCGGTGAATTAGGTGCCACTTTTAAAAATTCCGGTGGAGGAGTGAGTTCGTGGATTGATGGTACAATCGGAAAAAAGATTGCATATTATGCTGGTTGGACTTATTGGGTTGTCCATATGCCGTATATTTCTCAAAAACCGTCAAGAGTGTTAATCTCATTTAGTTGGATGATTTTTCAGGATAAGAGTATAAGCAGTGCAAATATCACTATTCTATCTCTTGTTTCCTTAGTAATTTTCTTGGTTGTATTATATTTGGCATCAAGAGGTGTTAACTTTATAAAGAAAGTTGCAACAGTTGCTGGTTCTTCAATGTTCATAATGTCAATTATGTTCATCTTTATGGCTATCTCCGCTCCTTATATTACAGGTGCAAAGGTATTAAGCAATACTTATTCTTTAAAAACCTTTATGCCGGCATTTGATGTTAAATTCTTTACTTCACTGTCAATTTTGGTTTTTGCCGTAGGCGGATGTGAAAAGATTTCTCCTTATGTAAATAAGATGAAAAATCCTTCAAAAGATTTTCCTAAGGGAATGATTTCTCTTGTAATAATGGTTTGTTTTACTGCAATTATTGGAACTTTTGCATTGTCATTAATGTTTGATACAAACAATGTTCCCAAAGATTTAATGACAAACGGAGCTTATTACGCATTTGCAAAATTAGGAGAATATTACGGTCTCGGAAATTTCTTTATGATAGTGTACGCTATTGTAGATTTTTGCGGACAGATTTCGGTCATGGTTCTTTCAATTGATGCTCCTTTAAGAATATTACTTGAAAGTACTGATGATGAATTTATTCCTAAAACTTTGTTTAAGAAAAATAAGTTCGGCTCATACGTAAACGGTCTTAAATTAATAGGTATAATAGTTTCTATTCTTATCATAATTCCGATATTTGGAATAAAACAAGTTGATGAATTGGTAAGATGGCTTGTAAAACTTAATTCAGTTTGTATGCCTCTTCGATACTTATGGGTATTTGTAGCTTATATTGCTCTTAAAAAACACGCTGAGAAATTTAATTCCGAATATTATCTTACAAAGAATAAAACTATCGGCTATATCTTAGGCGGCTGGTGCTTTTTCTTTACAGCATTTGCCTGTGTTTTGGGGATGTACTCTGAAACATCTCCATTCCAGACAATATTGAATATCTGTACCCCAATCGTTTTAATAGTTTTAGGTCTAATAATGCCTACAATTGCAAAAAAACAAAGAGAGAACGTCAGGTAATAACAGCTGAATGTTTTAATTATTTTGCCGATGCTTTTTAACATTAAAGCATCGGCGTTTTTGTTTATATTTGCTATTACATAATTTACGAAGTATTGATTTTTTCCCTATTGCATAGCTTTTGCATTTTAACTATAATATTCAATTATGGAAAAAATGCAAAGAACCGTAACCTGCGGCGGATTAAATAAGGATTTTGCAGGAAAAACTGTTGTTTTAAACGGCTGGATTCACCGAAAAAGGGATCACGGCGGTATTACTTTTTTAAATTTACGCGACCGTTACGGTTTAACTCAGGTAGTTGTGGACGATGATGCAAGCGAAGAATTAAAAAACCTTGCAGTAAGCCTCAAGCAGGAATTCTGTATTGCCGTTGAAGGGCTTGTAAGGCCGCGCCCCGATTCTATGATAAACAAAGAAATGGCAACCGGAGAAATCGAAGTTAAGGCCTTAAAGATTAAAGTGCTTTCAAAAAGTGAGGTGCTTCCTTTTCAGATTGACGAAAAAACAAATGCAAACGAAGATTTACGGCTTAAATATAGGTATTTGGACTTGCGCTCAAAGGCAATGCAGGACCATATTATTTTGCGTTCAAAATTCGCCTTTGCTGTCCGCGAATTTTTAACTTCAAAAGATTTTTTGGAAATTGAAACCCCGACCTTTATTAAGTCCACGCCGGAAGGAGCCCGTGACTATCTGGTTCCATCCCGACTTTATCCGGGAAAATTCTATGCCCTACCCCAATCTCCGCAGATTTACAAGCAGATTTTAATGGTCTCCGGTTTTGATAAATATTTTCAGATTGCACGCTGCTACCGCGACGAGGATGCCCGAGGCGACAGACAGCCCGAGTTTACTCAAATCGACCTTGAAATGAGCTTTGCTTCCCGCGAAGATGTTTTAAGCTTAACCGAAGGGATGATGCAGTATGCTTTTAAAAAGAGCATAAACGTAGACCTTCCGAAAACCTTTGAACGCATAAGCTATGACGAAGCTATCGATGTTTACGGCACCGATAAGCCCGATCTCCGTTTTGAAATGAAGATGCAGGATGCAGCCTTTATGGCCGAAATCGGAAACTTTGCAGTATTTAAAGATGCTGTTTCTTCAGGCGGAGCCGTCAAGGCCTTGGTTGTAAAAGGACAGGCTGAAGCCTATAGCCGCAAAAAAATTGAAGAGCTTGAAGCCGCAGCCAAAATATACAAGGCTAAGGGCTTGGCTTGGATTAAGGTAACGGAAGGCGGTGCAAAACTTGAAGGAGGTATTTCCAAATTCTTTGAAGGAAAGGAAGCGGAAATTTGCTCAAAACTCGGAGCCGAAAAAGGCGACTTAATTCTTTTTGTAGCCGATAAGTACAAGATTGCCTGTACAGCCTTGGGAGCCGTCAGAAGCAAGCTCGGAAAGGATTTAGGCCTTTTAAACCCTGCCGAATTTAAATTTGCTTGGATTGTGGACTTCCCCCTCTTTGAATGGAATGAGGAAGAAAACAAATGGGATCCGGCTCATCACATGTTCTCGGCTCCTCAAGAAAAATATCTTGCAACAATGGAAGAAAATCCCGAACCCGTAAAAGGCGATCTTTATGACCTGGTCTTAAACGGATATGAGGTAGCCTCCGGCTCCATAAGAATCCATAATCCAGAACTGCAAAAGCGTATCTTTAAGATTGTCGGCTTTGATGAAAGCGAGGCGGAAAAGAAGTTCGGCTTTTTAACGGAAGCCTTTAAATACGGTGCCCCGCCCCACGGCGGCATTGCTCCGGGACTTGACCGCATAGTGATGATTATGGCAGGCGAAACATCGATAAAAGAAGTAATCGCCTTCCCTAAAAATTCCTTTGCAGTAAGCCCCATGGACGACAGCCCCAGCGAAGTAGACCAAAAGCAGCTGGACGAATTGCATTTGGCGATTAAGGAATGAGGCTTAAATGAAAAACATTATTTTGACCGGGGATAGACCCACAGGAAAACTTCATATAGGGCACTATGTAGGCTCCTTAAAAAACAGGGTGGCTTTGCAGAATTCGGGCAAGTACGATGAAATTTATATTATGATTGCCGATGCGCAGGCTACAACCGACAATGCGGATAATCTTGAAAAAGTGCGTACAAGCGTTATCGAAGTGGCTTTGGATTATCTTGCCTGCGGAATAGATCCTCAAAAATCGACAATCCTCGTGCAGACTCAAATCCCTGAACTTTGCGAGCTTACCTTTTATTATATGAATCTCGTTACCCTGGCCCGCCTTGAACGGAACCCTACAGTAAAAAATGAGATTAAGCTGAGAGGTTTTAACACAGGTGCCAACGCCGGCGATAACACCGGTATCCCTGTAGGATTTTTAACCTACCCTATAAGTCAGGCTGCCGATATTACGGCTTTTTTGGCAAATACGGTTCCTGTAGGTGAAGACCAGATGCCGATGATTGAGCAAACGCGCGAGATAGTCCGCTCCTTTAATTCTCTTTACGGGGAAACCTTGGTAGAGCCCAAGGAGCTTTTGCCTGCAAACAAAACCTGCGGCCGGCTTCCCGGAACCGACGGAAAGGCTAAGATGAGTAAGTCGCTCGGCAACTGTATTTATATTTCGGACAGCCCCGAAGAAATCAAAAAGAAGGTAATGGGAATGTTTACAGACCCGAATCACCTCCGGATTGAAGACCCTGGAAAAGTTGAAGGAAATCCGGTATTTACCTATCTTGACGCTTTTGCCCAAAATGAGCACTTCCCTGAGTTTTGGAGCGATTATTCATGCTTGGATGAAGTTAAGGAACATTATCAAAAAGGCGGCCTAGGCGATGTTAAAATTAAAAAATTCTTAAACAATATTTTACAGGAAGAACTAAAGCCCATCAGGGAAAAAAGAGAGACCTTTCAAAAAGACCTCCCTTCAGTTTATCAAATCCTGATTGAAGGCTCAAAAAAAGCAAGGGAAAAAGCCGCAGCTACAACTCATTCTGTCCGCTCTGCAATGAAAATAAACTATTTTGAAGGAATGTGACACATCGGCAAAGCTGATAACGAGTTTTAATTAAATAAAAACCGAAACATCTCCATTTTCCCCTTGAATTTTATGTGTTTATATGATAGTATTTTAAGTATTGGAGGAAGGAAACTATATGGCAAATACAGGAAGCCTTAATAAAAAGGCTAAAGTCGAAAATGATAACCTTTTAAAATTAGTTACATTCCAGCTCGGAGAAGAACTTTACGGTGTAGAAATTATGGATGTTTATCAAATAGTCAGGGTTCAAGATGTAAGACCTATTCCAAATGCTCCGTATTATGTTGAAGGAATTTTTAACCTACGAAGCGAAATTATTCCGGTAATAAGTCTTCACAAGAGATTTCACATAAAAAAGGCTTCTTTAGATGAAGGCGATGAGTTTTTGGGCGGCTTTATAATCATAAAGGTTGAAAACAACAAAATCGGTATTATAATCGATAGAGTAGCCCGTGTTGTTGACGTAAAAAAAGATGAAGTACAGCCTCCGCCCCAGATGATTGCAGGTATCGGAGCAGAATACATTAACGGCGTTGTCCGCCGAGATCCGGGGTACCTAATAATCTTGGATATTCACAGGCTATTTAATCCGAAAGAATTACAGAAGATTACGAATTTATAAAAATTATGAAAATACCCGTTTACAGTTCCACTATAAGACGCTCCGAAATGGATGCGGTTCTTACATGTATGGTCGAGGAAAAAATAGGCCCCGGCGAGATGAACCAAAAGCTTATCAAGCAGGTTTGCGAAACATTTCAAACAGCCGGAGCTGCTGCATTTAGAAGCCCGTCCATAGCTTTAAACTATGCTTTAAAGGCCTTAAATCTTGAAAACGGTTCATCGGTTATTATCTCAAGCCTTGCACCCTCGTGGCAATATGTAGAATTAAACCGCCAAGGGTATAAGCCGATTGTGCTTGATGTAGAAGCAGATTCCGTTTTTCCTTCTTTTGAGAGCATTGAAAATGCGGTTCAAGCAGGCGGAAGAGTTCTTGTTCTACATGAAACCTTGGGCTTTTTACCTGAGATGGAAAAGATATTAAGCTTAAACATTCCCGTAATAGAAGATATTTCTCAAAGTGCAGGAGCTGCCTATAAGGAAAAATATGCCGGCAGTATGGGAGTCTTTTCGATTTTGGGACTGGAAGAAAAGGATATTCTAACAGGTGGCGGCGGCGCCGTATTACTTGCTCCCGAAAGGCGGAATGCAATAGTTTTAAAAAAACTTTATGACGAATCCCCTCTTACGGACCAATTACCCGACATAAATGCGTCCTTAGCCTTTGTTCAGTTGAAGCAGATGGCAAAAAACATGGAGCAGCGCAAGGAAATGCACGAGTCCTATATCCGCTCTTTGATGCAGGGAAAACATAAAACGATTGCTCAAAAAGAAGACACGGTAAATCCGGTTTATTCTTTTCCGGTTATTTTAAATTCCGGAGTTTCGGATGTGCAAAAATATGCGGCAAAAAAGGATATAGACATAGAGCTTGCTTTTAAAAATTCTACCGTCGAATACTTAAAAGAAAGTCAAGAAAGTTTTATAAATGCATCTTCTCTTTTATTAAGATGTGTTCTTTTTCCTCTTTATCCGCGATTAGGTGCAAAAAAGTCGTCAGAGATTGCAAGAGTTTTAGCTACCCTGCCCTAATTTCTTTTATAAAATTAGGCCCGAGCTTTTAAGGAGAAATTTTGAAAAAAGCCCTTATAGTTTTAAGTATCGAAAAACCCAATGCAAAAAAGATTTGTAAAGAAATCGAAGCTTTTTTATCGGCAAAGGGAATCGATTCTTTTGTATATAAATATGACGACATCTCCCATTCTCCCGAATTAAATGAAGACTATGACCTTGCAATAAGCCTTGGCGGAGACGGTACGGTTTTATTTACTGCCCGTTACAGTGCTCCGCGGCACATCCCCGTTTTTCCGATAAATTTAGGACGGTTCGGTTTTATAGCAAATATCGAACCTAAAGAATGGGAAGGAGAACTTTTACAGCTCTTAAACGGAAAACAAGCCTTACATAAAAGGATGCTCCTTTCAGCTTCGATAAAACGGAAAAATAAAGAAATTGTAAAATATGAAGCTTTAAATGATGCCGTTGTTTCCGGTTCGGGCATAGCAAAGCTGATAAACTTGGATATTTCCTTTAACGGAATTTCTTTCGGTGTTTTTAGAGCTGACGGGGTAATTGTTTCGACTCCTACAGGTTCAACTGCCTACTCGGCAGCTTCAGGAGGGCCGATCTTAGATCCTGATGTATCTGCATTTGTTTTAACCCCTATTTCTCCTTTTTCCTTATCGAACCGCCCCTTGGTTCTTCCATCGTCGGGTCAAATGAAGATAAAAATTCTTCCTGCAAGAGTGAAAGATATTATAGTTTCAATTGACGGACAGGAGATGGTTTCTTTACAAGAAGATGATGAGATTATAATAAGCGAATCTCCCAATAAGGTAAAAATGGCAGGCTGTTCTCCCGATAATTTTTACAAGGCCCTGCGCTCAAAGCTCGGCTGGTCTGGTTCTTCATCGCCTGCTGATTTGATGCAAAAATTGAATTGATTGACATTTTATCCCCTTTATTGTATTATGACAGCTTATGATTACAGTAAGCGATTTAAGTTTAAAGTTCGGCGACAGGCCGCTTTTTAAGGATGTTAATTTAAAATTTACAAAAGGCAACTGCTACGGAATTATCGGTGCAAACGGAGCCGGAAAGTCTACTTTTTTAAAAGTGCTTTCGGGAGAATTAGAGCATGACTCAGGTGAGTTCAGTATTACCCCCGGAGAGCGAATGGCTGTTTTAAGGCAGGATCACTTTGCCTTTGACGAATACAGTGTAAAAGACACGGTTTTTATGGGCTATCCTAAGCTCTACAATATTAGAAATGAAAGAGAAGCCATTTATGCAAAAGAAAATTTTAGCGAAGAAGACGGAATAAGGGCTTCGGAATTGGAGGCCGAATTTGCAGATTTAAACGGCTGGGAAGCTGAAAATCAAATAGAGCAGATTCTTTCAGGTTTGGGCCTTGATGAAAACTACCATGACAGAATGATGAGCGAACTGGATGAGGGACAGAAGGTGCGGGTTTTGCTGGCTCAGGCTATCTTCGGCACCCCCGATATTCTTCTTTTGGACGAACCTACAAACGGTTTAGACCTTGAATCCATAGCATGGCTTGAAGAGTTTTTAATAGACTTTCCCAATATTATAATTGTTGTTTCTCACGACAGACATTTTTTAAATACGGTTTGTACCCATGTCTGCGACATTGACTACGGAAAAATCCGCATGTATTCCGGTAACTACGATTTCTGGTACCAGATGAGCAGGATTATGCAAAGGCAGGCTAAGGACCAACAAAAGAAGCGAGAAGAAAAGATGAAGGATTTGAGGGAGTTTATCCTACGCTTTGCTTCAAATGCTGCAAAGAGTCGTCAGGCAACCAGCCGAAAAAAAGTTTATGATAAACTGGCCTTAGAAGAAATTGAAGTTACGAGCCGTAAATTCCCTTATGTCCATTTTAAGCCCAATAGGGAAATCGGAAACAATGTTGTCCGCACCGAAAAAATTTCTTATAAAACCCCCGACACTGCGGAAGAAAAGGGCATTCAGCTTTTAAGCGATTTTTCGTTTACGGTAAACAGAACTGATAAGATAGCCTTTGTAGGCCAAGAGCATAATTCAAAAACAGCCCTCTTTGATATTTTAACCGGAAAATTAAACCCCGATTCGGGAGATGTTTACTGGGGACAGACCGTATCCCATGCTTACCTTAATAAGGACAATGCCGAGTACTTTAATAACGATTTAAATATTACCGAATGGCTTAAACAATATTCCCCCGACCAAGATGATGCATATGTAAGAGGCTTTTTAGGCCGAATGCTTTTTTCGGGTGATGAGTCCTTAAAGCCCGTAAATGTTCTATCCGGAGGCGAAAAGGTACGCTGTATATTGAGTAAGCTCATGCTTTCGGGAGCAAATGTTTTAATATTGGATGAGCCGACAAACCATCTCGACCTTGAAGCTATTACGAGCTTAAATGATGCCCTTGTGGAATTCCCCGGTGTTATACTTTTTAACTCTCACGACCATGAATTTATTTCTTCAATCGCAAATAGAATTATCGAAATTACCCCTAACGGCGTAATCGACAGGATGATGAATTTTGATGACTATATAAAAGATGAACAAGTCAAAAAGCTGCGTGAAGAATTATACGGCAACACCAAAAAGATGCAGATTTAAAAATCTGTGCTATAATTACGATTGAAATCTCTCGTTTATAACATAGCCCTTTCGATCCCGCTTTGGACTTCTCGGCATTTCCCATATAAAATGGTCCGTATGCAAAAGACTGTGAGCTTTATGACTGTTCGGCTTTTCAAAGAAGTTATTGTATAAATTCTTTATGTCCTCATTTTCATGCGAATATCTTAATTTTGAATTGCTGTCGATAAAATAAAGATTTTGGCCTCGTTCAAAGGCCAATTCAAAGCCGTCATGTATGGGCTGACCTCCACCTCCTACACAGCCGCCGGGGCAAGCCATAATTTCGACAAAATCATAATGCTTTTCTCCTGCTTCGATAGAATCTATAAGCCGCCTTGTATTGGCAAGTCCGCTGGTCACGGCAACACTCAAATTATTCTCTTTTAGTGTAAAAGAAGCTTCAATAATTCCCGTCTCTTCTTGCGAAGAATGCCTTACAACTTTAAAAGCATCCGGCGGACAATTTTCTCCCATTATGGCATAATAGGCTGTACGCAAGGCCGCTTCCATAACACCGCCTGTAGCTCCGAAAATAATTCCCGCACCTGAAGCATCATGGAAAAGCTTATCAGGTTCCGTTTCTTTAAGGGTTTCGGGGAGAATATGAGCAGACTTAATCATCCTTACAAATTCCCGCGTAGTCAAAACACAGTCCATATCATGTCCTGCATACTCGCCGTAGAAAAGCTCCATATTAATCTCGCCTTTTTTTGCAACACAGGGCATAATTGCAACGGAAAAAATATCCTCAGGTCTTTTACCGATTGATTCAGCAAAATACGACTTCATAACCGCACCGAACATCTGCATGGGAGACTTAGCGGAAGATAAATGAGAAACCAAATGAGGATATTGGCTTTTTATAAAACGAACCCACCCCGGACAACAGGAGGTAAACATCGGTTTATCTTTTAGCTCTCCCTTAGAAAAACGCTCAAGGAATTCATAGGCTTCTTCCATTATGGTTAAGTCGGCCGAAAAACTTGTATCAAAAACATAGTCGGCTCCCATTCGTTTTAGGGCATCGAATATTTTGTTGACGGAAGCGTCTTTTAGATCAAGCCCTAAGTGTTCTCCCCAAGCCGTACGGATTGCAGGAGCCACTTGCACAACAACAACCTTATCAGGATCGGCAACTGCCCGCCAGAATTTTTCCGTGTCATCTCTTTCACGCAAGGCTCCTACAGGACAATGGGTAATACACTGACCGCATAGTGAGCAGTCTGCTTCGGCTATAGTCCTTGAGCCTGAAACATTTATTGTAGTTCTTGCTCCCGTTCCTTCCAATTCCCAGATATTAAGACCTTGAACTTTATCACAAACCTGAATACATCGCATACATTTAATACATTTTTTTGAATCCCGTATAAGAGGAAAATTTTTATCCCATGGCTGGTGTTCAAGCTGTTCTTCATATAATACATCTTGAATATTAAGATCGTTTGCAAGGGTTTGTAAGGAACAGTTTCCGCTTCTTACACAGGTTGCACACTTACAATCATGCTGAGACAAAATCATCTGAACGGTTCTTCTTCTGTCAAGCCTTACTTTTGGGCTATTGGTATACACAACCATCCCTTCTTCAACAGTGTTGTTACAAGCTGTTATAAGTTTTTCCTTTCCTTCCAGTTCAACAACACATACGCGGCATGCAGCAATTTCATTGATCCCCTTTAAAAAACAAAGTTTTGGTATAGGAATACCGGCCTGTGCCGCAGCTTCCATAATTGTCATATCTTTATCAACATTTATTTTTATATTATCTATTGTTAAGTTTACCATAATCGTTCACGCCCTCCCTTAAATATTCCAAAGCCGAAGTGATCGCATTTAAGACAACGGTTCGATTCCTGACAAGCCTCTTTTTTACTCATACAGAACTCTACACCTTCAAAATCCTTAATCCTTTCTGAGGCTTCTCTTTCTCCAAGCTCAACCCTTCCGCAGGCAAGGCGGTCATCTATATTGGGAATGGGGATTTCTATATCACAGCTTATAGTGTGGCTGTAACCTAAATATTCGTCTATATTTGCAGCCATAACCTTTCCTGCGGCAATGGCCTTTATAACTGTAGAAGGGCCTGAAGCACAATCCCCTCCTGAAAATAAGCCCGGCATTCCTTTAAAACTTGCGCTGGGCATCGTAAAAAGCTTGCCCCTATCAATCGGTATACCTGCTTCTTCATAATGCTGAGTTTCGATATCCTGTCCTATTGCAACAACAAGCACTTCACACGGAATAAAAATATTAGGTTCCCCCGTAGATACAACGGAGGCTCGGCCGTCTTTTATTTTGGAAATCATCTGGGGAGTAACCCAAACGCCTGTGAGTTTTCCATTCTTTACTTCGAGTTTTGAAGGAGCTTTTAGGGTCATCATTTCTACCCCTTCGGCTAAGGCTCCTTCTATTTCGGCAGGAAGAGCTGTCATATCGGCTACACGCCTTCGATAAAGACAGGTAACTTTTTCCGATTTTAGGCGGACAGCCGTCCGCACTGCATCCATAGCAACATTTCCGCCTCCTATTATTGCAGTTTTTTTACCTGTTAAATCCATGCCCTTATCCATTCCTACATCCCTAAGAAATTGAACGGCAGAGATAACGCCTTCGGCATCTTCTCCTTCAAGGCCTAGTTTTTTGTCGGTTGAGGCTCCAATTGCTATAATAGCCGCATCATTATCTTTTATAAGCTCATTGAGTTCTATGTCGGTTCCTATTTTTTTACCGTAAACAACTTTAACTCCGGTTTCGAGAATTGCATTTATATCTTCGTCCAATCTATCCTTAGGAAGACGGTAATTAGGTATACCGTAACGGAGCATTCCTCCTAATTTGGGCAGCATTTCATATACGGTTGTCTGATGCCCCATGAGCTGTAAATAATAAGCCGCGGTGAGCCCTGCAGGACCGCCCCCGACTATGGCTATAGTCTTTCCTGTAGAAGGGGCACATGGAGGGGGCGGAACTTTTCCGGAAAATTCAACGGCAACTCTTTTTAGTCCTCGTATATTTATGGCACTGTCTACCATGTTTCGCCGGCACCTATGTTCGCAAGGATGTTCACAGATAAAGGCACATGTAGAAGGAAAAGGATTGTCCTTTCTGATAAGCCGGACGGCATCAGCATACCTTTCATCCCTGACAAGGGCAATATAGCCCGGAATATCCACATTTGCAGGACAGAGGGCCACACAGGGTACGGGCTGAGTTGTTATACAGCCGCATCTTCCGTGTTTTATATGCTCTTCAAAGTCATCACGGCAATAGATTATGCTTTTATAAACCATATCGGCAGCTTCATATCCCAGAGCACAGTCAGCTGTCTCTCTTATCGACTTTGCAGTTTCTTCGATAAGTTTGATGGTTTCCATTTCAGCTTTTCCGTTTAGAACATCAGTTAAAATATGCTTTAACTGTAAAAGGCCGATACGGCACGGCACACATTTTCCGCAAGTTTGGGCATGACACATTTCGATAAAGGCACGTGTTATGTAAACGGGACAAAGTCCGGGAGGACTCGCTTCAATTCGATGTTGAAGATTCTCATACAGTTCTTCAATTATAATTTGAGACCGGTTTTGTGAAAATATCTCAAGTCGACTCATTTGCATACTCCTTATGTCATATATATTAACCTAAGTTGAATCCACTCTCATCTTTAATTGTACAATATGTTTATTAAAATAGCAAGTTTTAATTTGATAACTTTAGAATTTTTTTCTATAAATTGTTTATTCTACAAGGCCGTACTTCATCGAATATATTAAAACCCTTATCGAAAGGCTGTCATCCTTGAGGTATTTTTTGATTCTTTCTTCGGCTCCTCTTTCCATGGCTTTAAGAATCATTTCCATCTTGTTTTCAACAAGATAGTTGAAGGCTTCTTCAGCCGTTAAAAAGGCATTGACCGTTTCGATTATTTTTTTTTCTGCCCCATGCATGGCAAGGTAGTAGACAAAGGCTTCCATGCGCGTGTCGGCGGTGCGGTTATGGGTGTTAAAAATGCCTATGGAAAGTTTAGCGAATTTACCTATGTGTCCTAGTAAGGTCATGGTTTTAAAACCTTTAGAATAGGCATAGCTTAAACTATCCCCTATATAGTTTGAAATTTTTACGGTGGGAAGGTCTATTATAGTGTTTAGTTTTTCTTTAAGGCCTTCCCCGTAGTTTCCCGGCACCAAAAGTATTTCTTTTTTTTTCGAATTTTGTAATATTCCGTCTATTTCAAGGTAGATAGTTTTTTTGATGGCATCTTCGCTCATAGGATAGACTATGCCCTTTGTGCCGATAATAGAGATGCCGCCTTCAACACCGATATTTTTATTAAAGGTTTTTTTGCCGATTTCGGCTCCTTGAGGACTGAAAATTTCTACATTGAAACCCTTTTCTGAAACCTTTAAAACTTCTTTTTCTATCATTTGACGGGGTACGGGATTAATGGCAGCCTCCCCTACTTCTCCGAAAAGCCCTTTTTTGGTAATTCTTCCTATACCCTCTCCCCCGTCAATTAGAACCTTACCATCATTTCTATAAGAGACCCGAGCATGGATGTAGATGCCATCGGTGCTGTCCGGGTCGTCCCCCGCATCTTTTTGAACGGCGGCCTCTCCAATAGCTGTTCCGTCTTTGTCTTTATAGGAGCGGCAATGCTCTACCGGGAGGTCAAGGACAAGTCCTGCAGGCGTATCGATTTTAACCGAGGTCATAGTTTCACCGCCCAAAATCAAGGCCGCAGCCTTAGCCGCCGCCGCCGCACAGCTCCCCGTCGTATATCCGCATCTTAGCTTTTGTCCGTCTTTGTCGATATATAAATCCAGTTTCATTTTATAGATAAGATTATAGCATTAAAAATGGGTTTAGAGAAGATGAGAAAAATATAAAAGCTTTGGAACATTCTTATCACAACCTCCTCAATACTCTCTGCTGCATGATAAAACCGATGAGTATCATTGTAAAATCAACGGCAGGAGCTGCCCACCATACGGCGAGGCTTCCGAATAAGTGCGGCAAAATCAGCATGGCGGGAACAAAGAGGATGAGCTGACGCAAGAGGACAATCGCTCCGGCTTTTTTGGCAT
>CAJPPE010000004.1 GCA_905372345.1 uncultured Treponema sp.
GAAAATGGGAAATACCGTATTTTTAAGAATAATATTTTAAAAAAACTTGTCTTTTTTGTGTTTATTTTGCTTTTTTCTCTCCTTTTTGCTCAAGAGAATGAGAAAAATGCTGAATTTCTCTTTAAATTCAAATTTATTGACAATGATGCCTATAAAGTTCACTCCGTTGTAGATGAAAATGTCTATGTAAACGGAAAATTTCATCATAAAGCCCAAATTATCAATAGAATTGAGGTAGAAGTCTCTGATATAAAAACCGATGAGGGCGATAAGACCTCTTCCGCCCTCTTTTCGTGCATGTTTATGACCAGCGAGCAAAATTCCAACAAAACCTTTGACTGGTCCCGAAATTACCCGAGTATTTTTAGGCGGGACGAAGCCGGCTTTTACTCTATAGGCGATGAATATTTTATGCCTGTGGTACGGAATGTGCCGACATTTCCAAAACATCCTGTTAAACCCGGTGATACTTGGACAGGAGAAGGCTTCGAGGCCCATGATTTTCGGGATGCCTTCGGGATTGAAAAACCATTTACCTTTCCGTTTAAGGTTGAATATCAATACATAGGTCTTGCAGAAATAGACGGTCAAACCTACCGCCACATAACTGCAAGTTATAACTTAAACCACGTTGTTCCTCAAGAAGTTCTTAAAAATTATAAAGGCGAAATAGATGTGCCTGTCAAAATTTTGGGAAAATCGAGACAAAACCTATATTGGGATGAAGAAAGAGGAAACCTCTTTTGTTATAATGAAGAATTTAGCATTAAAATGCTCCTTTATTCAGGTTATACATACTCTTTTATAGGAAACGCAAAGGCTGAAGTTATCGAAATAAAAAAGATTGATACCGCAACCGAAGAAGAAATAAAAAAGAGTGTTGAAGACCTGAACCTTGAAAATACCACTATTGAAAAAACCGATGAGGGCTTGACAATCAGTATAGAAAATATCCAGTTTTTGCCCGATTCTGCAATTTTAAGAGAAGCTGAAAAAGAAAAGTTAAAACAAATAGGCGAAATTCTTTCAAAATTTCCCGATAGAGAATTTTTGATTTCCGGACATACAGCCTTAGCCGGTACCGAAAAAGAAAGACAAACTCTTTCTGAGGAGAGGGCAGCAGCCGTAGCCAATTATCTTATTGACTTGGGCGTTCAAAAAAGAGAACACGTATATACCCGCGGTTTCGGAGCCCGCAAGCCTATCGCCGCCAATAATTCACCTGAAAATATGGCTAAAAACAGGCGCGTCGAAATTACTATTTTGGATAAGTAAGATTTTTGAAATGAAGTAAATCCGTCAGGAGATAAGCAGGGGCTTGGGGGAAAGGAAAACTTTTATCCGAAAAAGTTTTCCTTTCCCCCTAAGTTTTAGAAGGGCCTATCAGCCAAATACTTGTATTCCTGCCACTGCCTCTTAGCCTTAGCAACAGCCTTATCCAAAAGCATTTGAGCTCTTGCAGGATCGGCATTCTTTAAGGTCTTGAAGCGGACTTCTTTGTACATAAAGTCGGCAAGATTAAAGTCCGGTTCCTTGCTGTCAAGCTGGAAGGGGTTTTTACCCTGTTCGACAAGTCTCGGATCGTATCTGTACAAGGGCCATAAACCGCAAGAAACGGCTTCTTTTTGGTTTGTCATACCCTTTGTCATGTTGATACCGTGGTTGATACAATGACTGTAAGCGATGATAATCGAAGGTCCGTCATAGCTTTCGGCTTCGCGGAAGGCTTTGATTACCTGACTCATGTTTGCACCCATAGAAATATGAGCGACATAGACATAGCCGTAACTTATCGCCATCATACCTAAGTCTTTTTTGCTTACTTCTTTACCTGAAGCGGCAAATTTTGCAACTGCACCGATAGGTGTAGCTTTTGACATCTGTCCGCCGGTATTCGAGTAAACTTCAGTATCCATTACAAGAACATTGATGTTTTTACCGGAAGCAAGAACGTGATCTAATCCGCCGTATCCGATATCGTATGCCCATCCGTCTCCTCCAAGGATCCAAACGGAGCGCTTGATAAAGTGGTCGGTTAAAGAATCCAGCTCCTTAACCAATTCATCCTTTGAACCTGCTAACTCTTTTTTAAGCTCTGCAACAAAGGCTCTCTGATCTTCAATAGCTGCATCATCTTCTTGAGCGTTATTGAGAATCTTATCGATTACGCCTGCTGCAATACCCTTTTCTTTTACCTTAGCGGCAACTTCTCGGGCATAAACGGCGAGCTTATCGCTTGTCAACCTCATACCGTAACCGAATTCCGCTGCGTCCTCAAACAAGGAGTTAGACCAAGCCGGGCCTCTTCCGTCACATCGTTTTGTATAAGGTGTTGTGGGCAGGTTTCCTCCATAGATTGAAGAACAACCTGTTGCGTTTGCAATAACGGCTCTGTCTCCGAAGAGCTGTGAAAGAAGTTTTACATAAGGTGTTTCACCGCAGCCTGCACATGCACCTGAGAACTCGAAAAGAGGCCTCTTCATACCGATACCCTTGGGAACGCTTAAATTAAGCTTCTTTACATCGGGATCAGGAATATCGTTAAAGAAGAAGTTCCAGCTTGCAACTTCCTGCTTTCTGTGTTCAACAAAGCTTTCCATATTGATGGCTTTAATTTCAGGATTTTCCTTGGACTTTGCAGGACACTGCTGAACGCAAAGGCCGCAGCCTGTACAGTCTTCTGAAGAAACTTGAATTGTGAACTTGGCTCCTTCAAATTCCTTGCCCTTATAATCGCAGGATTTAAAGCCCTGAGGCGCCTTTGCCAAAAGTGAGCCGTCATAGGCCTTCATTCGGATACAGGCATGGGGACAAACCATTGTACACTGACCGCACTGAATACAGATATCGCTCTTCCAAATCGGAACATGTTCTGCAATAGCTCTCTTTTCGTATTGAGTGGTAGCTGTCGGGAAGGTTCCGTCTTCGGGCATTTCGCTGACTCTTATATCATCACCTTTTTGGATAGCGACCTTGCCCAAAACATTCTTTACGAATTCGGGAGCATCGCCTGTGATTGCAGGGTGCATTTTGAGCTTGCTTGTTGCTGTCTTGGGATAATCAACCTTTTCAACTCCCTCAAGAGCCATATCTATTGTCGTAATATTTTTTTGAACGATTTCCGGGCCTTTTTTTCCATAGGACTTTTCAATGAATTTTTTGATTAGGTCTACGGCTTCGGCTTCAGGCAAGATTCCGAAGATTTTGAAAAAGGCGGTCTGCATAACAACGTTAATTCGGTTGCCCATTCCGGCTTTTTCTGCAATCTTGATAGCATCGATTACATAGAATTTAGCTTCTTTTTCGATAATCTGCTTTTGAACCTCAACGGGCATATTATCCCATATTTCGTTCTTTCCGTAAGGAGCATTCAAAAGGAAGGTTCCGCCTTTTTTAAGGCTGTGGAGCATATCATAGGTTTCAAGATAGCTGAACTTGTGGCATGCAACGAAGTCCGCATTTGTAATTAAGTAGGGCTTTCGGATTGCGTGTTTTCCAAATCGGAGGTGCGAAATCGTAAAACCGCCCGACTTTTTACTGTCATACGCAAAGTAGGCTTGTGCCTTATTGTCTGTGGCTTCACCGATAATCTTAATGGAGTTCTTATTGGCACCTACGGTACCGTCTGAACCCAAACCGAAGAACATAGCCTGATGCATGTCCTTATCTTCAAGTTTAAAGTTGGGGTCATATTTGATGCTGGTCTTTGTAACATCATCTTCGATACCTACGGAGAAGTTGGTCTTCTTTTCGCCTTCAAGGTTGTCGAATATACCCTTAACCATGGCCGGTGTAAATTCTTTTGAACCGAGACCGTAGCGTCCGCCGATGATAACGGGATAATGAGTAAAGGGGCATTTTTTTGCAGCCTGCATTTCGCCGATAGCTGTTCTTACATCTTCGTAGAGGGGTTCGCCCAAGGAGCCTGCTTCCTTACATCTGTCGAGAACTGCAATTCCTTTTACTGTGGCAGGAATAGCTTTTACAAAATGCTCGGCACTGAATGGCCTGTAAAGCCTTACTTTAATAACACCGTATTTTCCGCCCTTGGAATTAAGTTCATCTACCGTTTCTTCAACAGTATCAGCACCTGAACCCATGAGGATTATGATTTGCTCGGCATCTTTTGCTCCGTAGTAGTCATAAAGGTGATATTGTCTTCCTGTAAGTTTTGCATACTTATCCATTTGTTTTTGAACAATTTCGGGAGTAGCAAGATAGTATTTATTTACGGCTTCTCTGCCTTGGAAGTAAATATCGGGGTTTTGAGCTGTTCCGCGAAGTTCGGGATTTTCAGGGCTTAAACCGCGTTTTCGGTGAGCTCGAACAAGCTCATCGCTTACCATTTGGCGCATAATGTCATAAGAAACTTCTTCAATTTTTTGAATTTCGTGAGAAGTTCTAAATCCGTCAAAGAAGTGGAGGAAGGGAACTCTTGCTTCCAATGTGGCTGCATGAGAAATAATGGCAAGGTCCATAACTTCCTGTACCGAGTTGGATGCCAACATAGCCCAACCTGTCTGGCGGCAGGCCATTACGTCCTGATGATCTCCGAAGATTGAAAGAGCACTGCAAGCTACGGCTCGGGCAGCAATGTGGAAAACAGTGCTGGTCAACTCGCCGGCTATTTTGTACATATTCGGAATCATTAAGAGCAAGCCCTGAGATGCGGTAAATGTTGAAGAGAGAGCTCCTGTGGTCAAGGCTCCGTGTACGGCACCTGCAGCACCTCCTTCGGATTGAAGCTCAACAACATCGGGGACAGTACCCCAAATATTTTCTCTTCCGCGGGCTGAATATTCATCAGCGACCTCACCCATCGGACTTGACGGTGTGATCGGGTAAATGGCAATTACCTCGCTTAAAGCGTGGGCAACGTGACCGGCAGCAGTATTACCGTCGATCATTACAAGTTTTTTTTCTTGGCTCATAAAAACCGTCCTTATAAAAGTATTAGGGATTATTCAAGTCATTATATATAGGGAAAAAATATGATTTAAAAGCATACTGCATATAACGGAAATAAATAGTCCCGAAGTTTTAATTTATCATAAATTTTATATTTTTTCAAGAGTGTAAAGCACATTATGGAAAAATGAGGCAATGCACTCAATTGACTAAAATCGTTTTTTTATGTACAATAGTAAATTGAGGATATTATGAGTGAAAGACCCGTACAGAGTAAATTGAATAATGCATTAAACATCCTCAGGCAGGGAGACCTAAGAGGTTCTTATGCCGAGCTTGAAAGGTTGTTAAAGAATGACCTTGAAAATGCGGAAATCGACTATACTCTAAAGGGCGTGAGGTTTTGGGAAGATAGGCTTGAAAAAGCGAAAAAAGCTTCGACTCCTCTAGAAAGGGCCGAGATGATGATTTCGCAGTGGAAATCGTTTTTGGCCTATATTCACCGGCAGGGAGAAGAAAAAGAATCTATCATATATTCCTTAAAATGTGCCGTATTTACGATTGCTTTGGAATTTTACGCAGAGCTGTTTAATGAAGAGTCGGAGCTGCCGGATGCAGAGCCCTACCGTAAAATCGGTCTTTGTTATAAGGTCCTTGGAAACTATGAAAAAGCTCTTGAATTTTTGAGGTATGCTGCAGAGATAGACAAGAATTCGGGTGCGGTTTTAGCGGATTTGGCCGATTGTTATGCCCTATATGGGGAAATAAAATTTGCAAAAGCTTTTTTTAGAGAGGCCTTTTTTATAGACCCTGAAGGAATTGAGCTTCAATTTCTTGAGTCTGAAATTATTTGCAGGCTTATTAACCGAGTTTATAATCTTGGCTACAGGGTTGAAGATATTGCCGATTGGGTGCCTGTGTACGGTGTTATTGACGGTGTTTTCAATGTAAAGCGGGAACTTAGGGCCTTTGAAGTAGGCCAACTGAAGCAAAATATCTTTTTGATGGAAGGTGAGGTACAAAATGCCTCTCAAGAACAAAAACATAAGCTGATTCCGCGTTTAATAAACCATTATTTTTGGCAGATTGACCATTATGTGAGTGTAAATGAAAACAAGTCAAAAATAGATGATCTGCTTTTGCGGATAAAAGTATTGGATCAAAATATATATAATTGCTATATGAGGTAGCAGATTTTCGGAGGATTTATGTCTGATATACAAAAACAATTGATAGAGATGCTCAATGAAGAAAAATGGACTAGAGCAGCTATAGGAAATTACACAACAAAAAATTTTGAGGATCTATATAAATTAGTATCTACAGCCAAAAAAGAAAATGTTGTGGACGAAATCAAAGAAATATGTGATGAACATTTAACGCATACAAAAAATAGTATAATAGCCCTTTATATTTCAAGCATAATTTCTCTTTCAAATCAGCTTTTGGATGATTCAAATGTTGTAAGCCTAATCGGAATATTTACCGACAACCACAGAACGCAAATAGTTGAATATCTTTGTAAAAAGGTACTCGAATACGGAGAATCTAAGTTTGCCCTCCGTACTTTGGCTGAATGTTATAAGGCTGCGGGAAACGAAGACCTTTATGATATTTGGGAACGCTTGGTCAAGGTGGATTATGATGAGGCTGAGGTTGCTAAACTTTTAGCCGAAAAGTATGAAAAAGACGGAAATACCGAAAAAACTATAGAATATTATAAAAAAGCCTTGTACCGCTTTATCAACCGCAAGCAAATAAACGGTGTAAAGGAAATCTGGTCAAAACTTGTTACCTTAATACCTGACGAAATTGACTTTTTCTTCCGAATACAGGCTAAGATTACAGGCACTATGGATAACGGCCGTAATCTTATTTTGATGCAGGACATTTACCGGTATTACAAGGAAAATGAAAACTGGAATATTTGTATTGATATTTTAAAACTTATCCTTTCTTATGACGAAAAAGACAGCTGGGCTCGTGAAGAAATTATCGAGTGCTTTAAAAACAAGTATAAAGATCACAGCCAGCTTGCAGAATACATTAAAGTTTCAGATTTGAGCCAGCCTTGGCGTCCCGTATTTGATGCTATTGCCGACTTTGAAAAGCATATTTCCTTTGATACGGGCTCCTTTGTATTTCACCGCACATGGGGTGTAGGACGCATTGCTTCAATTAAAGATGATGATCTGGTTATAGACTTTGCAAAAAAACGCGGTCACAGCATGAGCCTAAAAATGGGTATTACGGCCCTTCAAACCTTAGATAGAGAGCATATCTGGGTATTAAAATCTACAGTCAGCAAGGAAACTCTTACAAAAAAAATCAAGAGTGATCCCGAATTGGCCTTAAAGATTATTATAAAGAGTTTTGACAATAACTGCGATATGAAAAGGATTAAGCAGGAACTTGTTCCTTCTCTTTTAACAGCCGGTGAATGGACCAGTTGGAATACAAAAGCTAGAAAGGCCCTAAAAGAGAATCCAATGTTCGGTATCAATTCTGATAATATAGACTTTTACAGCGTAAGAGAGCGTCCCATTGCCGCTGAAGAAAAACTTTCAAACGAATTTAAAGCCCAAAAGAACTTTTTTGCCAGAATTGAACTTCTCAATGCCTATGATACTTCTGATGCCTGCGATGATGAATCCGATACCTTCCGCGAAATGCTTGATTATTTTGAAGGCTTCTTAAAAGCCTTTAGTCAGGTAAATGAGCAGGTTATTTGTGCCTATATCCTCGTTAAAGAATTTATTGCAGATAAGCAACAGATTTCGGCCGTAAAGCAATATAACTTTGCAGAACTTTACAGCCGCATTGAAGACCCGATGGAGGTATATTCTCAAATAAAGGATAAGGTTTCTATAAAGGGACAGACTCTTCGCCAGAAATTCTTAAAGTACATAAAAAATCTCATTCCGAATTGGGAAAAAGAATATATCAGACTATTCCCCACGGTTTTATCTTCCGAAATATTGGATGCTCTGATAGAAGCCGGCTCTACCGACGATGTGAAGAATTTGGTAAAGGACTGTTTTGAAAATTACCGCATTTACAGAAATGCCGTTATTTGGTTCTTTAAAAATATTCAGGAAGAAGAATGGTTTAAGGAGCTTGGAATCAGTTTGGAACAGCAGCTGATAGTGCTTATCCATATTCTTGATATTACATACCGAGAAATTGCATCAAGAAGAAATACAACCGAAAACCGAAAAATCAACCATCAGGTACATACAATCCTCTTTGGAAAAGATGAGCTTTTACAAAACTTTATAATGGAAAGCGATGTAGATACAATAACGAGGCTTTATACCCTTATAGGGGATATAAAAGACCTCGAGCCGATGATTAAGATGAATATTAGATCCAAGATTGTTGAAAAACATAAAGACTTTAAATTCTTTGAGATTGAAGAAAAGAGCGTTACGGTTCATGGCTTGATTGTTACGGCAAAGATGCTTGATCTTAAAAATAAAGAGCTTATCGAAATCAGGGATGTTAAAATTCCGCAGAATGCAAAGGATATCGGTTTTGCTCTTTCACTCGGAGACTTGCGTGAAAACGCCGAATACAAGGCTGCAAAAGAAGAACAAACCCGATTAGGAAATGCCTTGACCAGATTGCAAGATGAACTTGACAGAGCTCAAATTTTTGACCCCACCACTGCCACAGCAAAGAAGGTTTACTTCGGCAGTAAGGTAAAAATTCTAAACAATTTGACAAATCAAGAAGAAGAGTATACAATTTTAGGACCGTGGGAGTCTGATCCTGCAAACGGTATTATTTCTTATATGTCGCCTTTAGGAAAAGGGTTGTTCAACCGCAAAAAAGGAGAAGAGGTTGAATTTGAAGTCAATGATGAAAAAAGGAGCTATAAGATTATAGATATCGCTATTGCGGATTTAAAATAATTAATTGAGGTTTGCCGAGCTATTCAAGGATGCCTTTAGTTAGGCGGTCTTGATTTAGTCCGGCAAACTTCTTAACTGTATTCCGAAAGGAGGAAAAAAAATGTTTAAAAGAGCTTTGTTGTGTTTGTTTTTGATTGTCCTTTTTACCCCTGTTTTTGCTCAAAACAATGCTGATGCAAATGCCGAAATTGTCATCTTAATGGATACATCAGGAACTATCCTTCCGTATTATGAAGACATTAATAATCGGGTTTTGGCTGAAATTAATGATAAATTTGTAAGAAAGGGCGATACCGTTCATGTTTTATCCTTTAATGCAGATGCACGTTATGAAATGTCGCAAAAAATTAACAGCGAAAAGGATATGTCTAGGGTTGTTTCAAGGTTTTTGCTTCTCTACCAGTTGGGAAAAAGCTCGGACTTTTTAACGGGACTTCAATATGCCCGCCAATACGGTTCAAACTTACCTGATAAAAATGAAAAAATATTGATTATAATTTCTGACGGAATCTTTAATCCGCCTGAATCAAGTCCTTATAAAAATTATACCGATGATCAGATAAAAAACGAAATAGGACTTCTTGCAGGAAGTATCAGAAAAAAAGGCTGGAAGGTTTATTATGTTAAACTCCCTTATCCTGCCGATGCTGTAATACGCGGCTTAGACGGTGAAGAATTTTATAATCCTGACGCTTCCGGTAAAGGCGGTCTAGGTAATGCCGGAACAGGACAGGGAAGTTTGACCGATGTTTCAAAGTCTTTTAAGGATGCATCAGGAGCTTCAAGCAGTGAGCTTTCCAAGGATAAAAATGACAAGTTTACAATTACGGACAATGCCGAAAACTTACCCTTGGTACGCTTTCCCGATGGAGGACTTGAAGCTCACGGGAATAAGCTTGATTTTTCATTTGAGGTTACAAATAACGCAGATGAAGATGTAGAGCTTCATTTAACTCATATTGTAATTGATAATGGGCTAAGTATAAATACCATACCTGTTGATTCTCAAAATACAAAGATAAAATCGGGTGAAAAAAATGCTCCGATAAAGGTGTCGGCTATTCTTCCTTCCGAATACAAAGACGGTAATTACAATATAATTATGCGGCTTGAATTCGCAGAAGGGAAAAGAGTTTTACCTCAAGTTATTGAAACATCCTTAGCCGTCTTCCCGACAACTTTCCAAAAGCTAAAAGAATCTAATGGTATTTGGTTTATTCTTCTTGGTATTATCTTACTTCTTCTCCTTATATTCTTGATTATCTTCTTTGCAAAACGAGGAAGTTCGTCCTCCAATAGAGCCCGCTATGCAGCTGCAGGCAGTCAAAACAATTATCAGGAAGGGGATAAGAGATATCCGTATCAACTTTCGGAAGAAGATGACCATGCAAGCCGCTTAAATGCTTTTAAGTCTGCTTCAACATCTAATCTTGAAAACAATGTTTCGGGAACCGGAGATTCTATGTATTCTGCCGATACCTTAGACCGTGTTGCCGCACAAAAGCGGGAAGATGAAATTTTGCGTAAACGCATTTTAGCTGCTTCTTTTGCTGCAAAGGAGCCTAGGGGAACCTATATGTCTCCTGCTAACTTCTTTGAAACAATAGAAATAAAACGCAATCAGTCGGGTATGACTGAAATTTATGTTTTAAATCAAAGCAGAAATATAGGCCGGCGGAATATTCATATTATGAAAGCCGGCACGAGCCTAACATTGGGCGGCGGTAAGACCGATAACTTTTTAGTCTTCTTAGTACCCTTTCCTGCACGTTTGGCTCAAGTTAGATATGACGGGCAAGATTATCATCTGGCTATTCTTAAGCCTGAGTATTTCCCCTATGAAAAGTCGAATGTTGTAAATAACTGTATAGGTAAAACCATTACACTTGTTTCCGATAAAGGTTATCATGTTTACTTTACCTTTAGGGAGTATGAAAGCCCAACAGAAAAATTAAACAACGTCTTAACATCGATAAAATACGATAAGTAAAGGTTTGGATTATAAAAAAGCCGCAATCTTATTTTAAGATTGCGGCTTTTTGTTTAGTAAGTTCTATAGTTTTTTAAGTCTTAGAAAGATTTTTTATTTTGTTTTTAGCAGTTCTGCTATTTCAGTTCTGTTCCATCTTAGGGCTACCTGATAAGGTGTTTCACCCGCCGTATTTTTTACGTCAAGATTTATGCCGGGAAGGCTCAAAAGTTCTTTTACGGTTTTAGCATCTGCGAATTTGGCGGCATAGTGGACTATTCCGTCCCCAAGTGTGTCGGTCTTTTTTAAAGAGAATTCGGCCGCTATCGGAACAAAGTCGGTATGATTTGTAAAAATCTCCGTTATAGCAGATACGCCCTTATTGTTTACTATAAAAGGATCGGCTCCTTCTGATAAGAGTGCCCGTGTTATTTCTTTTTGACTGTTTTGAACTGCAAGTAAAAGAGCTGTTTCTCCGTTTTTATTTCGCTTATTTACAGGATATTTCTTTTTCATAACTATTTGAAAATAGTCCATGCTTACCTTTTCTTTTACCGCTATATGAATGGGCGTATCCCCATCAGTGTCGGTTAAAAGCCTGTCATTGCCCAGCACAGTATTTACAATTCTTATATTTTTATTTAGGGCGAGTACAAAGGGCGTCTTTCCGTAGGCATCTCTGGCTAAGGGGTTGCCGCCTGCATTGCGTATAAGGATGAGGCTTTCTTCCGAAATTTCTACAGCTTCATGCAGGGCTGTCCTTCCGTACATATCCTGCTGAACGGGAGATGCTCCGTTTCTAAGTAATAAGTCTATAGCTTTTATTTGATTTGTAAGTACTGCTTCGGATAGAGGTGAGCGGCCTGTTTCATCAGCTGCATTTACATCAACATTAGCTTTTAAAAATATATTGATGAATTTTATTTCCCCTTGTTTAGCCGCCTCATGTAAAACCGTTTTTCCTGCAAGATTTTTTGCATTTATGAGCTTTGTATATTCTTCCGTATCCTTATTCAAAATAAAATCAGCGGACTTATATGCAGACCATCTTACAGCTGCATGTAAAATCGTATTTCCTAAAAAGTCTCTTGCATCCAAATCTGCTTTTTTTGATAGGCCTTTACCTAGCAAGGCTTTTACGGCCTCAGGGCTGTCGGTTTTGACTGCGTTAAAAAGAGGTGTTTCATTATTCGCATTTCTTGCATTTATATCCGCTCCCTTATCAATTAAATAAGATATCATCGGTAAAATTTGCCATTCTGCAACAAGATGAAGGGGCGTATTCCCAGCTCCGTCTCCGGCCCCTATTGTGTGAGAGTTTATCATCCAATCTTCTCTGCCTTCGCGTAAGGTCATTGCAAATTTTAATGGACTGTCGCCGTTTAGGTTAGCATAGAATATATCTGCATTATTTGCCAGCAATATTTCTCCTGCTTCGCGGTAGTTTTTTTCAGCTGCTATATGGAGAGGTGTATTTCCCAATTTATTACGAGTATTTATTAAACTCTTTTTTTCGATTAGATAATAAATAATATCGGAACTTGCTCTATGGTTGACTGCCAAGTGAAGAGGCGTTGACCCTTTGGAATCTCTTTCGGTACTGTTTTTTTCGGTAACAACATGTTCTACCATGGGGAGTCCTGCTCTTATAGAATAGATAAAAGCTGATTCTCCCGACTTATCCTCGGCATGTATATCGGCTCCGTGATTTATCAAAAAATCCACTTGCTGTGTTTGATTTCTTTCGATAGCCAAAATAAGAGGGGTTTGTCCCTTTTTATTTCTTTCATTTATGTCGGCACCGGCTTTTAACAGCTGTTCGAGGATGCCGTCATCCATTCCGATTCGTGCAGCAATATGAAGGGGTGTTTCTCCGTAGTTGTCTTTAAGATTGGGATTTGCCCCTGCAGTAATAAGCTCGTTAAATAATTTTGAGCGTGAGGCTTCCGGCATAACCAAATGGAGGGCTGTGTTTCCGGAAGAGTTACGGCTGTTTGGATCAGCTCCTGCCTGTAATAGCAATATAGCGGCTTCCGTATTTCCGTTATAAACGGCTTCCTGCATTGCCGTTGAGCTTGAAATATCCTTTACATCTATTGGAACCTTGTTTTTAATTAAGAATTTTAAAAATCCGGTATAGCCCTTTCTTGCAAAAATATGAAGCAAGGTTTCTCCGTCGCCAAAACGCATTGAGTAGTTTCGGGCAAGGCTTGCCGTTTCAAATTCAGTAAAATCCTTTCCCATTGGCTGTATGCCTGCAAGTAAAAGAATGGATGCAATTTCGGCTGAATCCTCGGCATCATTGCGGTTGTATGCTATACCAAGCGGGCTTAAGCCCTCTTTATTGTACACGGTTTCAGGGGGGGCAATAGCTAGAATTTTCTCAGTAAGTTGTTTATCAGTCGCTTTTACTGCAAGGTGCAGGGCTGTGTCGTGGTTTTCATCTTTTTGCTTTATGGTTTGAGAAGTTAGAATTAAATTCGGGACATTGTTTTTACAGGCCGTATCGAAAGGCTTTACACCCTCGTTATCTTTAGCAAATATATTTGCATTGTATTCAGCTAAAACCTGAACGGCAGCATAGGACGAATTGTTTAAAGCTGCTGCGATAGGTGTTTCTCCAACATTATTTTGTGCTTCTATATCGGCATCCATGTTTATCAAAAGACGCACGATTATAGGATTGTTTTTAACGGCGGCAATATGTAAAAGACTGTTTCCTTCTTCATCCTTCATATTTATGGCAGAGCTGTTAAGTCTTTCTTGCAGTTCTTCCGATTTTCCTGCCTTTATAAGATCAATTAGAGTTTCTTCTTTGGCAGGAGCTGTTTTACACGACATAAAATTTGCCGTAATTAAAATTAAAATAAATGCGAGTATAAATATTTTTTTTGTTGTGAGAATAATATTTTGCATAAGCGTATAGCCTCCCTGCCTTAATATCGGCTTTAATCAAATTCCGCTTTAGAAGGGAATCTTTTAGAAAGGAGGTTAAAGGTATCCGGTTTTATTTATTCTTAATTGCAGCTTCGATAAAATCCCTAAACAGGGGATGAGGCTTGTTGGGCCTTGAGGCAAATTCCGGATGGAATTGAACGGCGGCAAACCAAGGATGGCTTTTTAGCTCAACGATTTCCACTAAATTGCGTTCAGGATTAAGACCCGAAAAAATCATATCCGAATTATCGAATTTTTCTCTGTAAAGGTTGTTGAACTCGTATCTGTGGCGGTGCCTTTCTTGGATTTCATGGGATTTATAGGCCTTTTCTGCGAGAGAGCCTTCGGTTATCATACATCGGTATAGGCCGAGGCGGAGGGTGCCGCCGATTTTTACGTCTTTTTGGTCGGGCATCAGGTCAATAACCGGATTTTTAGCATTTTTATCGAATTCGGAAGAATTGGCTTCTTCAATGTGCAGGGCGTTTAAGGCATATTCGATGGCTGCTATCTGCATACCTAAGCAGATTCCGAAATAAGGAATTTTATTTTCGCGGGCAAATTGGGCCGTTAAAAGCATTCCGTTAATGCCCCTGTCGCCGAAACCTCCCGGCACTATAATTCCGTCTGCATCCTTTAAAAAGGCAGCAGCATCTTCTTTAGTTTCTATTTTTTTTGAATCGATCCAAAGAAGTTTGATTGAAGTTTTATGGTAAATACCGGCGGCAGTTAGGGCTTCGACAACGCTGAGGTAGGCATCGGGAAGTTCTACATATTTTCCTACAAGGGCGATGGTTATTTCTTTTTCGGGATTGTAGTAGGTTTGAACCATTTTTTTCCATTCTTCAAGATTAGGCTCTTTATTTTCAATATTGAAAAGCTTACACAAAACTTTTCCAAGACCTGCTTCTTCCAGCATCAGCGGCACTTCGTAAATAGATTTTGCAGTTAAGTTTTCGATTATTGCATCTTGAGGAATATTCGAAAAAAGACTTAATTTTTCTCGAGTCGATTTTGAAAGGCGTTTTTCGCTTCGGCAAATTAGAATGTCCGGCTGAATACCGAAACTTAAAAGCTCTTTTACGCTGTGCTGCATCGGTTTTGTTTTGATTTCGCCGCATTCTTTTAGATAGGGTAAAAGACCTAAATGAACGAACATGCAGTTTTCTTTTCCGACAGTGTAGCGGATTTGGCGGATAGCTTCGATAAAGGGGAGGGCTTCTATATCTCCCACGGTGCCGCCTATTTCGGAAATAACAAAGTCGGCCTCCGTTTGTTCGGCTGTTTCTATAATTCGGGACTGGATTTCGTCGGTAACATGGGGAACAACTTGAACGGTGCCGCCGTTATAGCCTCCGGCTCTTTCTCTGTCTAAAATGGCTAGATAAACTTTTCCGGCCGAGGTACTGTTAAATTTATGCAGGGGAACATCGGTAAATCTTTCGTAGTGGCCAAGGTCTAGGTCGGTTTCGCCCCCGTCTTCCGTAACAAAGACTTCACCGTGCTGGTAGGGGTTCATTGTACCCGGATCTACATTTAAGTAAGGATCGAATTTTTGATTGACTACGGAATATCCGCGGCTTTTTAAAAGCATTCCTATAGAAGCTGCCGTTAGGCCCTTGCCTAAAGATGAAACAACTCCGCCTGTTATAAAGATAAACTTAGATTTCATAATTTTCCCCCGACCAAAAAAAAACGGCTGAGCCGTTTTTAGGCTTCCAACCGTGCTTTAGTATAGCTTATTTTTGACTTATCCGCAAGTGGGCAGTTTGAATTTTGCTATACGAACTGCAATTTAGCAGGTAAAATTTGTGAGTCTATCTAGGTTACAGCTTTTCAATTTCGGATTCGGGGAGGCCTGTTATTTCTTTAATTAAGGCTGTATCAAAGTTTTTTAGCTTCATAAGTTTGGCAGTTTCTATTGATTTTTGCTTTAAGCCTTCAGAAAATCCCTTATACCTAGCGTACATCTCAAAAGTAGACATTAATCTATATTCTTACCTTGCTTGTTCGTTTTGTTTTACTGTTTGTATCACTCCCTATTGTAATTTTCCTCAACAAGTGATAAAGTAAACCAAGTAAGATTTTTATATTCTTTTTGGAGGCAAAATGAATTATCTTGAATCGAATAACCTCGCAATCATTGCTTGTCCGGGAGGAGAAGAGTTTGCAAATTTAACGATTAGGAATTTGAAGCATATCTATGCCCGTAAGCTGTACCAGCAAAGCGAAAAGTTAGCAAAAAGGTACAATACCTCCTCTGAGGATATGATTCAAAAGTTTAACTTTTATAGCGATTTGTTTGCAGGCAGAATGTCGGTAAACAAAGATACAAATAAAATCCATGTACCCAAATTCAAGGTAGATGCCCGTTTTACATATTTTATGAATGGGGAGTTTAAAACCGAGCTCCTCGAAACAGTCCGCGGAAAAGATGTCTATATTTTTCAGGATGTTGAAAACAAGCAGGAAATTACCATCAATGAGGGAAAAAACAAGGAGGCCTTTTCAGTAAACGATCACCTCATGTCTCTCATTGTAACCATAGATGCTGTCCGCCATGCAGGAGCAGGGAGAATATCCTTAGTTCTTCCGGTTTATCCTTACAGCCGCCAGCACAAAAAGAAGGGAAGAGAGGGCTTGACTGCCAGCTTGCTTGGGCATATTTACGAAGACCTCGATGTAGAGCAAATTATAACCCTCGATATTCACTCCCGCGAAATTGAAAATTCCTTCCATTCTGCACGCTTACAAAACCTTCATGCAAGTTATCAGATTATACGTGAGCTTACAAGAATACTCGATTTAAGTGCCGATTCGGAAGAACAATTTGTAGTTGTTTCTCCCGACTCCGGGGCAGTAGACCGAAATAAATTCTATTCGTCGGGCTTGCAAAAACCCCTCGCCATGATTTATAAAGAAAGAGATTATTCCATTGTTACTCAAAATGCAAAGCAGTCGAATATCATAAGCATTAAACTTTTGGGAGATGTAGAAGGAAAAAATGCCTTTATAGCAGACGATATGCTGGGAACGGGCGGAACTCTTTTAAAAGCTATGGAATTCTTGAAGAGCAAGGGCGCAAAAAAGGTTATAGCTGCCGTAAGTCTTCCATTCTTTACAGGCGACGCCATTCAGCAATTTGATGAGGCTTATTCCAAGGGCTTTTTTTACCGAATTATAGGAACGAATGCCGTTTATCATACCGAGCTAAAGCAAAAAGAGTGGTATATTGAAACCGATGTATCCGGCCTCTTTGCCCAAGTTATCACGCGCCTTCACGAAAACCTCTCCCTTTCGAGCCTCCTCGATAACAGGGATATTATCGAAAAATTGCTAAAAAACGCTGCAACGCCTAAAAAATGATTTTTTGTGCTGCCGTCTTTGACATAGGTACGTCTTCCCTAAAGGGTGCTCTTATAGCCGAAGACGGAAAGGTTTATACGCAAGGCCGTTTATTTTTTCCTCAAAACCTTGAAGCCGAAACATGGCTTATTTCTTTTGAAAATCTATTTAAACAGTTTTCCGACTTTGCAGAAGAAAAAGGCATTAAGATTTGCGGTATCTGCATTTCGGGAAACGGCCCCAGTTTGGTTGCCGTATCCGAAGCTTCTGCAGAAAGAGATTTTTTGCTTTTGTGGAACAAGGCTTCTTCCGAAACCTTGAATAAAAAATCTAACGAAAATTCGAATGAAAACTCCATGGAAAAAAATCCTCTTTACGGTAAATCCATCTTTTTGCCTCGTCTGGATTTTTTCAGAAATTCTTATCCTGAAATATTTCAATCTGCAAAATATATTTTATCGGGCACCGAGTATTTAATTTATAAGCTTACAAAAAAAAGGGTAACGGTTTTGCCGGAAAAACGCTATGTGCCCGCTTATTGGACTGATGAAGAATTAAAAGCCTTATCAATACCTAAAAACAAACTTGCCCCCTTTGTTCCGCTGGGAGAAGATTGCGGTCTTTACCGGAACATTCCCGTTTTTGCAGGGCCTCCCGATTTTATAGCCGCCCTCATAGGAACAAATACCTTAAAACCCGGAACCGCCTGCGATAGGGCCGGCTCAAGCGAGGGCATAAATATCTGTCTTGAAGCTCCTCCTGAAAGCTCCAAGTTGGAGGGCCTACGCCTTCTTCCGTCTCCGATTCCGAACCTTTGGAACATATCCTACCTAATAGAAAATTCGGGGAACGTTTTTTATGAGTATATAAAAAAGCACGGAGGAAATTTTATGGACTTCGATGCTTTTGTGCATAATATAAATACCAAAACCGCAAATAAACAAAACGAGGCGGAAGGAAGATCTATAATGGAAGCCCTTGCCTTTAAGGTAAAAGAGGGTATGGATTTACTTGAAAAGGCCGCAGGCTTCCGTCCCGTATATACAATCTCCGGAGGGCAGGCCAATAATAAACTTTGGCGGGACTTAAAAGCCGAAATCACCGGCAGAGAATTTAAGGTGCTGCAGATAGCCGATGCCGAGCTTTTGGGTAATGCCGCGATAACTTTTACTTCTCTTAAAACCTATAGCTCGATAAGCGAGGCAGCTTCTGTAATTGTTTGGTAATATCATGGCAACCGCATCACAAAAGTTGAAGAACAGAGAATAAGAACTCATCGTTAATCATACAGAGACCTAATTTTTGTTTCATTGAGGCTGTTGACGTATCGGCTCAGGAGCAAGTTTAATTAAATTCATAGTTATTTTTCTATCCCCAATGCGCTCTTTAATCGCTTTACCAGCCTTTTGCACATCTTTAAGAGAATTAACAAAATACCTTTTAAATCCATAAGTTCAAGCAATTCGGGAATGACTGTTATTTCGTTTGTTTTCTCATCTGTTTTCATTTATGAAAGGACAATCCCAAGTCTATCCGATCTGAGCCGAAACAATATGAATGCCTTTTTTCCCGTGTTCTCGTCTAAAGTCGCTTATTTGTGATGAGGCTTCTTTTATTTCCATATATATACCACCCAACCATTAATATCGGGGTATTTATCCTTATTGATTATTTTTTATTTATGGTGCGATTGCCCTGTATATGTGATAGAATTTAAACGCAAAGTATTCAGAAGTTTAATTTATAATTACCCATTGCCAATTTCCCCTATACCATCCCCGCTTTTTCAAAATGCTTTTTTAATATCCGCATAGAAAGCCACGCTCCCGCGA
>CAJPPE010000005.1 GCA_905372345.1 uncultured Treponema sp.
ATATATAACTGAAATATGATAAAACCGGATATTAAAATCCGTTTTAAAATAAAATTTTTAAGGAGAAAATTATGGAACAAATGACAATGAACATGCCCCTTTTAGGGGATGACTTCCCTCAATTAGAGGTTGCAACAACACACGGAACTCTTAATCTTCCCGGTGATCTTAAAGGCAGCTGGTTTGTGCTTTTTAGCCACCCTGCAGATTTTACACCCGTATGTACTACGGAATTTGTAGCTTTTCAAAAACTCATACCTGAGTTTGACAAGCTCGGTGTAAAACTCATCGGTCTTTCAATCGACCAAGTACAAAGCCATTTAAAATGGATTGAATGGATTAAGGAAAAGCTCGGTGTTGAGATTACCTTCCCCGTAATCGCTGCTAATGACAGCATTGCAAATAAGATTGGACTCTTGCACCCCGGAAAAGGTACAAACACTGTCCGTGCCGTATTTATCGTTGACCCCAACGGAAAGGTAAGACTGGTTATTTACTATCCGCAGGAAATCGGCCGAAATATGGAAGAAATTGTTAGAGCCGTTAAAGCTTTGCAGACTTCGGATAAGAATAAGGTTGCTTTACCTGCCGATTGGCCTAATAACGGTCTTATCAAAGATAGAGCTATCGTTCCTCCGCCTCCCACAGAAGCGGAAGCTAAAAAGCGCTTAAAGGAATATGAAGGTTACGACTTCTGGTTCTGCCACAAAGCTTTGTAAAATTTAAATAGCCGATTAGTCATAATCGGCTATTTTTATATATAAAAATTGTTTTTTTTGGTGTATTTTTTTTAAAATATATGGTATACTATTACCGTATTATTACAAGAAGGCGAGTATGCTTACATTTTTTATCTGTTTGGCAATACTTATTGTAGGACATTTTGTTTATGGAAAATATGTCCAAAAAGTATTTGGAGTTTCTTCTGCACCTACACCTGCAATATCCAAGCAGGACGGCGTTGACTATGTTCCTTTATCGACAGGCCGCGTATTCTTGATTCAATTATTGAATATAGCGGGATTGGGTCCGATTTTTGGAGCAATTTCAGGAGCTCTTTGGGGAGCTTCTGCTTTCTTTTGGATAGGTCTTGGAACAATCTTTGCGGGCGGTGTACATGATTATCTTTCGGGAATGATTTCAGAAAGACATGATGGTGCCAGTATTTCAGAGCTTTCAGGTGTATATCTGGGCCCGATTATGAAATTGGTTATGAGAATTTTTGCCGTTGTTTTGCTCATATTTGTAGGTACGGTCTTTATGAAAGGCCCTGCTGATCTTTTAGCAAAATTAACGCCTGAAAAATTCGGCTCAAATTTTTGGCTGATTATTGTTCTTGCATATTATTTCCTCGCTACAATTTTACCCGTAGATAAGATTATCGGAAAGATTTACCCTGTTTTCGGTATTGTTCTTATAATCATGGCCTTGGGTATTGGTGCCGGTATTCTTTTCAATGCTTTCCGCGGAACAATGACTATCCCCGAATTTTCATTGGCAAATGTTCACCCTGGTAATTTACCTCGCTGGCCATTGTTGTTTATTACCATTGCTTGCGGTGCTATTTCAGGATTCCATGCAACACAATCCCCTTTAATGGCTCGCTGTATTAAATCCGAAGCTGACGGACACAAGGTTTTTTATGGTGCAATGGTAGGCGAAGGAATTATTGCTCTTGTTTGGGCAGCTGCCGGTATGACATTCTATTATGGAACAGGCGGTTTGCAAGAAGCTCTTAAAACTTTGGGCGGTCCTGCAGGTGTTGTCTATGACATTTCCTTCAAACTATTAGGCGGTTTTGGCGGTTTCTTGGCAGTATTGGGTGTTATTGCATGTCCTATTACATCGGGAGATACGGCATTTAGAAGTGCACGTTTGACTCTTGCTGACTGGTTCAAGGTAGATCAAAAACCAATTACTAAAAGACTTTTATTGGCTATTCCTCTTTTAGCTATAGGAGGTCTTCTATCCCAAATAAACTTTAATATTATTTGGCGATATTTTGCATGGTCAAATCAAACTTTGGCAATGATTGCATTATGGGTCGGAGCGATGTATTTATTCTTAAATAAGAAGAATTTTATCATTGCTTTGGTTCCGGCTACTTTTATGACTGCTGTTTCGATCACATATATTTTAATGGCTCCTGAAGGATTTAGGCTTGATAAGATGATTTCTTATCCTATAGGCATTGCTGCTGCTGTTATCTGTTTAGGTTCCTTTATATTTGTAATTATGAAAAAAAAGAAAAACGGTACGGATGTACCGCCCATACCAGCTCCGGCAATCTAAATTATCTGACTTGTGGTTAAATTTTCAGATTTAATCACAATCTTAAAAAAAAGCCCCGATTTGATAATCTCAATTCGGGGTTTTTCCGTATAATACGGTTATTATAATTCCATTATCTTTTCTGAATTAAATCAATTCGGTTTATTCCAAGCCGTTTTGCCTTTTTGCTGCGATAAGGGTATTTGCAACAAGCATGGCGATAGTCATGGGGCCTACTCCTTTTGGAACGGGTGTTATCGCAGAAGCAATTTCACAGGCGGGTTCAAAATCAACATCGCCTACAAGCCTAAAGCCGCTTTTTTTGGTACTGTCATCAATTCGGTTTACACCGACATCTATAACAACAGCTCCTTTTTTAATCATATCAGCTTTGATAAACTGTGGTTTTCCCATGGCGGCAACCAGTATATCAGCCTCTTTTGTAACTTCGGCTAAATTTTTTGTACCGCTGTGGCAAACTGTTACTGTTGCGTTTACATCCTTATTCATCATCAAAACGGAAAGAGGTTTTCCGACGATATTGGAGCGGCCTACAATTACAACATTTGCACCTTTTGTTTCAACTCCGGTTCTCTTTAAAAGATGAATTACACCATGAGGGGTGCAAGGAATAAAGGTGTCGTGCCCCAAAAGGAGCTTTCCGACATTTACAGGATGGAATCCGTCTACATCTTTTTCGGGATTGATGGCTTCGATTACAGCATCGGGATCAATCTGTTTGGGTAAAGGCAGCTGCACTAAAATACCGTTTATAAGTTTGTCGGCATTCAGCTCTTTTATAAGTTTTAACAATTCATCCTGAGTTGTCGTTTCGGGAAGCCTGAATGTCCTGTCATTCATACCTACCTCATGCAGAGCATTTGTCTTTCCCTTTACATAGGATTGGGATGCAGGATCATTTCCTACAAGAATAACGGCTAAGGTGGGCTGAACTCCCTTTGCCTTTATTTTTTCAACATCTTTTGCAATATCGGCTCTTAGGTCTGCGGCTATCTGTGCACCGTCAATAATTTTTGCACTCATTTTTTTCCTCCATAAGTAATTGTCAAAGTAACTATTATTCTCCTTGTTTGTTCTAAGCTCGTAAAGATCTTGAAAACAAGGACTTTCTATGTTATCTCATACCACTATCGTATAACATAATAAGATTTTGTGCAAGACTTACATATAGACATTCTTGTAAAAAATAAGATATACTATTTTTATTAAGTTAGAGGTAAATTAAAATGAAGAGATTTATTTTCTGTATCTTTATAATGAGCATTTTTTTTATTCCGATTTTTACACAAGAAGAGGCTGAACCGCCTTCAAATAGTAAAATAGATGGAACTGCAGTGTTCCGGCCTGTCAGGCAAGGTGATAAATTCATAAAAGTAGGTTTATCCTTAGGAGTACCTCTTTTTAATACTTCAGCTGAGAAATTTGCGATTAAGCCTAATATTTGGCCCGGCGGTCATATCAATGCATCTTTCGGGTACTATATTTTAGATGGATTTTCTTTAGGTGGAAGCATAAGTTTCCAGTTTTATCCCACGTTAGCAAAAAACCTTTACTTTGCTGTACCAATAACCTTTGATATGGCTTATACATTTGCTGCCGGGAAATGGCGTTTTCCTCTTGGAGGAGGTCTAGGAGCGGATGTTCAGTCTTATAGCGGAAATGGAGCACAATACTTTGGAATGATTTTTAGATTTGATGCAGGAACTTACTATCAGTTTTTACCTGAATGGTCTTTCGGAGGCGATATATCTTGGAATGTAGTTCCTGAATGGCGTAAAAATAAAGAAAATAATCGTACTGCAAACTTTTTAGGTATCAGCTTTGCTGCAAGATATCATCTTTAAAATTAAACGGAGAATTTTACATGAAACTTAAAAAATTAATTTTTATTTTAATACCGCTTATTTTTATAGGCTTTGCAGCTTGTAATGATAAGCCCATATTTGCAACCATTGAGCAAGAAATAAAATTAAAGAAATTTTCTGTTGAAGGGAATATCCTGAGCTTGTTGCAAGCAGGTGATTATGTTTATGCCTCAAATCATGGGGGAGTTTATACAAAATTAAAAACTTCCGACGGCTCTTGGGACAAGATTTCAAGTGTTTTAGGTACTCAGTATCTTGCAAAGAATGATACTGATGTTTTTGTCTGCTCTGCTACAGGTCCGGTAAAATTTTATAATGGATCACCTGACAGCTGGACCAATGTTCCCAGTTCCGAAAATATACACATTATTGCCGGTAATAAAATTGTTTTTGGATATGATTCGAGCCAAAAAAAAGTTTTTAAGATAGAAAAAACAGGTCTTAGTAATCATCCTATAGATACAGGCGAAGTACATTCCCTATCAGCGGCAGGAAACTATGTTTTGGTAAAGTCAAAAGACTCGGCAAAACTATATAAGGATGGTGATCCTGCAGCAGTTCCAGGTTTGCCGAGCGGATCGGCTGCGATCTGTCCTGCCGATTTAGGAGGAGGCGCCGGCGCTGATGATAAAATATTTGTATTGGCCGGATCAACTATCCATTATTATAATGGGGTGGCTTGGAGCGCTTGGGATTCTTCGATATCAACATCCGGAAGACCTGATAATATTTCATACTTTGAAGCTGGAACGAGAAAAACCATATTAATAGGCTGTACTAAGGGATATACCGAGATAAAAGTAAATAGTACAACACCTGCAGTAAATCTTTCACAGCTTGACCCCGGCGCTGAAGGTTCTACGACTCCCTCCAGCTCCTATTCTCAATACCAAGCTACCCTTGGAAATTATTATTCGGCTCCTGTGCTTGGTGTTTCTAGTGTAGACAATGAATATGCCATATTTATGGGTATTCATTCAGGCGTCATTAAAAGAAATACGGGACTATGGGGCTTTTATAGCGATAAAAAACGCGAATGGAATCGTGAGTAAGGACCTTTTTGAAGCTGCAGCTTCAAGTTCTAAACAAAATGAACCTCTTGCCTCTCGCATGAGGCCGCTTAATTTGGACGAATATATAGGACAAGAACATATAATCGGAAAAGACTGCCTTTTAAGGCGGGCAATCCAAGCTGATAGGCTTTCTTCACTTATTTTTTTCGGGCCTCCCGGAACAGGAAAAACAACCCTTGCCAGGGTTATTGCAAATACTACCAAAAGCAATTTTTTAAGTTTAAATGCTGTTTTAGCCGGTGTGCAGCAGATTAGGGAAGCTGTAAGCAATGCTGATGAAAACAAAAAGCTGTATAACCGCAAGACTATTCTTTTTGTAGACGAAGTTCACCGCTGGAATAAATCCCAACAGGACGCCCTCTTACCATGGGTTGAAAACGGTACGATAATTTTAATCGGTGCTACAACGGAAAATCCTTATTTTGAGGTAAATAAGGCTCTTGTAAGCCGCAGCCGCGTTTTTGAATTAAAACCTTTAACGGATGATGACCTAAAAAAAGTTGCACAATTTGCTCTGACAAATAAAGAAAGGGGCTACGGTAATTGGAAAATAGAATTTGAGTCCGGTGCCTTGGAGCATCTTATTGATACGGCATCCGGCGATGCGCGAAGTCTTTTAAATGCCCTTGAACTTGCCGTTGAAACTAGCACAGAACACTGGCCTCCTGAAGAAAATTTTAAAATTACGATTAGTCTAAAGGCAGCCGAAGAAAGTATCCAAAAGAAAGTTGTCTTGTATGATCGGGACGGTGACTATCATTATGATGTTATAAGCGCCTTTATAAAGTCTATCAGGGGAAGCGATCCCGATGCCGCCGTGTACTGGCTTGCCAGAATGGTAGCGGCAGGAGAAGACCCGCGCTTTATATTCCGGCGAATGTTAATTTCCGCCTGCGAAGATATAGGACTTGCTTCTCCGGGGGCAGTCAGCGTAGTTGCAGGTGCGGCCGAAGCCTTTGACAGGGTCGGCATGCCTGAAGGCAGGTATCATCTAGCTCATGCCGCCCTCTATTTGGCGACCTGCCCTAAATCAAACAGCGCCGAAGCTTTTTTCAAAGCCCTAGATTGTGTTCAAAAGGAAAATAAAGAAGTACCTAACCACTTAAAGGATTCAAATCGTGACGGAGAAGCTTTAGGGCATGGTGAAGGCTATTTGTATCCTCATGCCTTTGAGGGGCATTGGGTTAAACAGCAATACCTTCCGGATGGGCTTGAAGGTGCTCATTTTTATGAGCCGAGCGATCAGGGCTATGAAGGCAAGATAAGGCCTGAAATTTTAAAAAAGCGGCAAAGCTAAAGACTTACAGCCTTATAGGTTTACCGCTTTTAAACATTATCGCTTTTATAATATTAAACTAAATTAAATCCTAAAAACCTATTCACTCATTAAATAAGCATATAAAAGGTTTATAGTTTCTTTGTAGGAGTCAATATGAGTTCGCTCATAGTGGTGAGTTGCACTTACTCCCGGGCCCATACAGGCAAAGTTGATATCGAATCCCTGCAATACATACATACTTGCATCCGAGCCGTATCTGAACATAACATCGGTTTTGTAGTTGATTTTATTTTTAATAGCAAGGTTTTCAAGCCTATGTCTAAAACCGAAATCGTAGGGTGTGCGTGAATCCTTAGCTATGATTGTTACTGCGTGTTCATCCGAATTTTGCTCGCCTCCGACTGTTCCGATATCCAGAGCTAAAACTTCAAAACATTCTTTAGGAATACCGTAAAAACCGTGCCCTATTTCTTCATAATTGCTTATAAAAAAGTGAGTAGTGTAAGCCGGTTTTTCTCCTTTTTCTTTAAGGGCCTTGCAAGCAGCAAAAAGCATACCGATACAAGCCTTATCATCTAAATGGCGGGATTTTATGTAGCCGTCCTCGGTTTCAATTGTACGGGGTTCAAAGGCTACAAAGTCTCCTATATTTACACCTAGAGCTAAGGTTTCTTCCTTTGAGTGAGTTTCCGCATCAAGGCGCACTTCAAAGGTTTCTAAGTTCCTTTCTTCTTTTTCGATAGCTTCAAAAATATGAACAGAGGCTTTTTCGGGAAGGCCGGTACCTGTGATAACTTTTCCCGTTCTTGTGATGATGTAAAGGTTTTCTCCTTCAATGCTGTTAAAAGCTATACCGCCTATAGCAGCTAATTTTAAGCAGCCGTTGGGTTTTATTTGGCGTACCATAGCACCGAGGGTATCTGCATGGGCTGAAACAATTCTATGTTTAGCCGTGTTTTTTCCCTCAATGGTTCCATAAATAGCACCCTTATTTGTTTCGGTATATTTTATGCCTAATGAATCGAATTCTTTTTTTATTCGGTCTATAACATTCTTTGTATAGCCTCCGGGACTATGTATCTGTAAAAGTTCTTTTGAAAGGTCAACTGCATATCTTATATTCATAACTTAAATTCTCCTAATTATTTTATTTATAAGCATTTATTTTTGAAATAAAAAACTTCCTCCCTAGGGAGGAAGCAACGAGTTAGAGTTTAAAATTCTTTTAACCTTCTTCTCAATGATTCGACTACTCCTGATCTTCCTTCGTCCTCATAAATTTTGATACATTTCTCAAACTCAGGTTTTGCCTTTTCTTTTGAAAGAGAGTGTTGCATAAAAAGTTCAAAATCGGGAATTAAAAGCTTAAGTTTCGGTGTGAGTTTGTCCGGATGCTTAACCTTACCTGGATTAATTGCCATAATTATGGGGAAGTAGTAAGCTTTTTCCCTCGTTCCATAAAATTTCAAAGCAATTTGAGATAGAGTATCCCCTGCGACAACTGTATATTCCTTCACAGGAACATCTTGAGGTTCTTCCACAACCGGAGTCGGGTCTTGTATGGGCTCAGGTTGTACTGTCGGTGTAGGTTCTTCTACAACCTCCGGTGCCGGCTTTTCTACCGGAGGTTTAGGAGGCGTTCCGCAGCTCGTAAAGATAAAAGAAAAAAAAGCCAATAAGGTCAAAGCTTTCAAAATGTTTTTCATGGTTACTCCTTAATAAAATAAAGGATTTACAAACTCACCTTTCGACAAGTTTGTAAACCGCTCTCTTCTATTGTACGATATTATTACGAAAAAATCAAATGGTATCGCATATTTTTATAAATTTTTTATGACAAACCTTCGATGTTTCCGTTTACGAGGTCAATTCTGACGGCCTGCGGATCTTTTGGAAGGCCGGGCATTCTCATCATATCTCCCATAATGGCTACAATCATTTCGGAACCGGAGTTTAAAACGATGTCTCTGACATTCATTTCAAAGCCCGTAGGAACTCCGTAAAGCTTAGGATCCGACGAGAACGAGTACTGTGTTTTAGCGACACAAACAGGGAAATCGGCCATTCCGGCTTCTTCAATCTTTTTAATCATCTTGTCAGCTGCACCCGAATATGTAACATCGGAAGCTCCATAGATTTCTTTACAGATTTTTCCTATCTTTGTTTTTATGGAATCTTTATCTTCGTAAACAAATTTTAAGGGTTTCGACGGATTGGTTTCGATTGTCTTTACGACGAGCTCTGCAAGTTCAACGGCACCTTTTCCGCCTTCAACAAAGGCATTGTTTACGGCAAAGCCTACACCTTGGGCTTCACAGTGTTTTTTAACCAGATCCAATTCGGAGTCAATATCATAGCCGTATCTGTTAAGAGCTACAACTACAGTCTGTCCGAATTTTTTCATGTTTTCAATGTGCTTGTCAAGGTTGGCCAAGCCTTTTTTGAGGGCTTCTGCATTGGGTTTGGATATTTCCTTTTCGGGAACATCTCCGTGCATTTTTAAACCGCCGGTAGTAGCCGCAATTATTGTCAATTTCGGATTTAAACCGGCTTTTCGGCACTTGATATCAAAGAATTTTTCGGCACCGAGGTCTGCGGCGAAGCCTGCTTCGGTAATTACATATTCTCCGTAGGTAAGAGCCGTTTTTGTAGCTATTACCGAGTTACAGCCGTGAGCAATGTTTGCAAAGGGGCCGCCGTGAATAAAGGCAGGGGTATTTTCGGTCGTTTGTACAAGGTTGGGGTTAATTGCGTTCTTTAAAAGAACTACTATTGAACCTGCAATACCTAAATCTTTTACCTTTACGGCATTATTTTCGGTATCATAACCCAATATGATATTTTCGATTCTTCGGCGTAAATCTTCAATGTCTTTTGCAAGGCAGAAAATAGCCATAATTTCGGAAGCGGGGGTAATATCAAAGCCCGATTCCATAACCACGCCGTTACCGTCTCCTAAGCCTGTAACAACTTGGCGCAAGTTTCTATCATTGACATCCAAAACTCTTTTCCAAAGGACGGTTTTAATTGCTTTAGGTGTTCCCTGCATTCTGAAAATGTAATTGTCAAAAAGAGCACTTATCATGTTATGAGCTGAGGTGATTGCATGGAAGTCTCCTGTAAAGTGGAGGTTAATATCTTCCATAGGAAGAACTTGAGCGTAACCGCCTCCGGCAGCACCGCCTTTCATACCGAAACAGGGGCCTAAAGAGGGCTCCCTCAAAGCTGCAACAGCCTTTTTCCCGATTTTGTTTAACCCCAAAGCGAGACCGATTGATACGGTCGTCTTGCCTATTCCGGCCTTTGTAGGCGTGATGGCGGTAACAAGGATTAAATTATTCTTTTTTACCTTTGCATCATCTATAACACTATAGGGAACCTTGGCTATGTACTTTCCATAGGGAATAACATTATCTTCATGAATCCCTAAGCCGTCTGCAATTTCAGCGATTTTATTTAGCTTCGCTTCTCTAGCTATTTCTATATCAGTTTTCATATCAACATTATGACATAAAAAAGCTATATTTGCAACTGCAAAATGCTTTTTTTGTTAAACTAGGCTTGCATTTATTTATGCTGCGTTTTTGCTCTCATTTAATCGGTACTTAATTCATAGGCATTGTCAAACAATATTTAAACACGGAAAATAAGAGTTTTTAATTAAGTAAATGAGTATAAATTAAGATTTATAATTATATTTATGCACAACGTCATTTGAGTTCATAGCGGCTTGTTTTTCTTTATACAGAAATAACCCTGCTCGCCCTTATAAGCTCCTTTATAACCTCGTTTTCGCTCTCCCAAAGCCTTCTGGTTTCATCGTAGAACTCAACCCTACCATCGCTCAAAACCATGGTCTTTTCAGCCATCATGCCTATTGCGTTTAAATCGTGAGAGATAAAGATAAGCGTCATAGCGTTTTTATCGACCATTTTCTTAAGTGTCTTCATGACCTCAAGCTGCACCAGTATATCAAGCGCCGAAATTATTTCATCTGCAATAAGAACTTTAGGCTCTGTCAACATGGCTCTGCAAATTGCCATCCTTTGTAGTTGTCCACCTGATAGCTGCTCTGGGTAACGCTCTAGTAAGTCTGGTTCGAGCTCACACTGAAATAGCAGCTCTTTGATTTTTTCGCTAACGGCTTCTTTGATTGCCTTTTTTTCGCACGAATTGTCAGTAGATGTCTTCGCACTTTTTATAAAGGCCTTCTCGTACCTCAAAGCAACTTCACTTAGGGACTTAGCTAGAGTCTGCCTTGGGTTAAAGGCTGCCTTTGAGTTTTGAAAAACCATCTGCACGGGAAACCTTGCCGTATCTCTTCTTCCCTTTTTGATTACCGGCAATGCTTCTTCTCTAAAAAACACCTCTCCACTATCTGCTTCCATGATTCCTACTAAAATCTTGGACAGGGTTGATTTTCCGCTTCCTGATGCACCTGCTATACCTAGGGTTTCACCCTCATTTAGACTAAAGCTAATATTGTCGAGAACCTTGTGCTGGTCAAAGCTCTTATCTATGTTTCTTGCTTCGATTATTATCTTATCTTGCTTACTCATTACCTTTATATTCTCCTCGCGATACGAGTTCCTTTGACGCCTCTAGCAGCCTCAGACCTTCATCGCTTTTAGGCGATGTAAAGAAATTTTCAATGCTTTCAAGCTCCACAAGTTCGCCCTTGCTCACTATAGCTATATTGTCGCACAGCTTCTTAATCATGCCAGGACTGTGGCTTACATAGATTATGGTCAGGTCGTGATTTTTAGCTAGTGTCTGCAAGATTTCCAAGGTATTCAGCTGATTTATTACATCAAGGGCAGACGAAGGCTCATCAGCTATCAAAAGCTTAGGATTTTTGACCATAGCCATTACAAAGACTGTTCTCTGTCTCATTCCTCCGGAAAATTCCTGAGGCAAAAGGTTAAGCTTTGATCTGTCATTGCCTAGACCAAGCTTTTCGAGCCATTCTATAGCAAGCTCCTCACACTGACTACCTTTGATATCCCTCGAAAGCTCAATTTCTCTGCAGATCTGATCCAAAACACCGACATAAGGGTTAAGTGCGTTTATTGAATCCTGCGGGATATAGCTTATGTACTTCTTTAGAACCTCCCTGCGCTCAGCCTCATTAAGCTTGTTCAGGTCGTATTCACCTAAGACCTTGCACTCGCCGACCATTTCCCAATTTTCTTTAGGGAGGCTTCCCAAAATACCCTTTATCAAAAGGCTTTTGCCTCCTCCAGAGCTTCCCGTAATACCTAATTTATCGCCTTGGCATAGCTCAAAATTAACATTCTTGAGCTTGTAATCCTTGATAGGGGAATTAGCCCTTTTGAATCTCCTAACAGCGCTCCCACTTGTCAAATCCTTATGTATTATTCCAAAATTTTTAAGCGAAAGTATTTTTTCATTCATCAAAATTCTATCGTCCTTTTCTATACTCATGTAAATCCTGCTCGTATCTGAACCACCTTAGTTACAGATATCACTTATATTTCTTATCCTTCCAATCGTCGAACATGTAATACATAAACAGCGACAGCGATAGAATTCCAAGCGTCGGCCACAGTATTAAAACAGGCTTTTCAACTATGTAGAATCTGTACTGATATAGCATGCTGCCCCAGTCCGGAGTCGTTATATCTGATCCAAGGCCGATAAAGGTCAGTGACGCATATGCGAGTATTATATTTCCGCCCTGACTTGCTAGAACTGCCATTATAGGCGGGAGATTATTCTTCAAAATATGATTGAACAATATCTTATGCGTTGGCGTTCCTAAAAGCTTTTCAGCAATTATAAACTCCTCGTCGAGCATACTTCTCGTCAGGTTCTCGCTTTGATAGGCAAAGGTTCCAATCCCGTATATTCCGAGTGCCATACCTACGGCAAAGGGCGAATTTCCAACCGTCATTATCACAATTAGGGCAACGATCAAAGAAGGAACGACCATGGATATGTCGGCAAAGAGCCTAACTAAAATCCTTATATTTCCTCCAAAATATCCGCTAATCGTACCTATTGCGCAGCCGACTATAACAGATGTTAGACAAGCTGAAATAAGTACCGTAATCGTTCTATTAAAGCCAACGACCATAAGGGCAAATATATCTCTTCCAAGGTCATCAGTACCAAGAAGATGAGCGCTGCTCATAGGCAAGAACTTATTATCGACATTTACCATCTTAGGATTTTGCGTCGGAAGTAGTGCGCAAACAATAAAGAATGCCATCAATATGCTTCCACCAATTAAGAATTTTTTCATGACGACACCTCTCTTTTTAGAATCCTACCCATGATAAACTCGAACACTATGTTCACCAAAAACATCCATAAAACCAGAATCATTATATAGCTTTGAACCATAGGATAGTCTCTTCTCGATATACTCTCTATCAAAAAAGTGCTGAGTCCCGGAAGCGCCATGGCATATTCGACGACGGTTGCACCGCCGATTACGGATGAAAATTTCGATATAGCAATCGAAAATAGACCGTACAAAGCAGGCCTGCTTCCGTATTTTAGCAAGGCCTTCTTACTGTCATATCCTCTTAGCGTGTAGTACTGCATAAACATGCTTTCAGCAGTCTCTTTAAAGTGTACTCTGACAGCTCTTGACATAGGCCCAATCATTGGAAATGCAACAAAAATCACAGCAAGAATAATGACCTCAGGCGTGACATTAGTGAAGAACTTCATCACCTGAAACTTTACGCCAAGGAAATATATGGTGAGCAAAATAATCAAAAATACCGGCATTGTCTGGCTCATCAAAGTAAGCGCTCGCGATATGTAGTTATATACTCCCTTATCATTTAGCGAAGCCTTGTAACCAAGCCCAAAGCTTAGAGCCATGGCAAGGAAAATCCCGCCTAGTCCAATGCCAAAGGATAAAGGCAGCCTCGAAAGAATCTCAGGCTTAAGCGAGCTCTGAGTCAAGTAGGATTTACCCCATTCACCCGACAAAAAGTCCTTCATCCAGCTAAAATACTGCTTTATCAAAGGCTCATCAAAATGATAGAGCTTCTCTATAGCCTTGACATTTTCCTCGGTCTTTGGAAGCCCCAAATTCGTCAAAGTTATGTCTACAGGAGATCCTGGCGTTATTCGCACAATAGCAAAGGCCACAAGGCTAGTTGCGAAAAACACTAGAATCCACTTTAAAATTAGCTTTACATATCTATTCATATGTTTCTTTTCATTCTTTAAACAAGGGGATGTCACACAAAATGTACACATCCCCTTGTTTTCTTATTTAACTTTTAGAGTTGAGTTTACAATATAGTAATCTCCGTTCCAAAGCTTATAATCTTTCAGCTTATCAGATACAGCAGCATGCCACTTAGGATCCATGGTCATCAAAACAGGTCTATCCTTTAGAATCTGCTCCTGTGCCTGTATTGCAAGCTTATCAATGTTCTCAGGATTTGATTCGCTTCCCATCTGATCTAGGATTCCATCCGTTATGCTTGAGCTGTATGACATGAAGTTGTTAGGTCCACCTGTTCTGAAGAACTGATTCAAGAAATACACTGGGCTTCCAGCCGGGGAAGGATGCTGTGCATATACCAGAATGTCAAAGTCCTTAGCCTTTGTAACCTTTGATATATCGTCAACAACCTCAACTGAAGCCTTGATTCCAAGCTTCTCTAGTTCTGAAGCGATTGTCTGGCTAAGCTTTGGAAGGTCAGCCTTTGAGCTGTATGTCTTAATTGAAAGTGTAAGCTCCTTGCCTTCCTTCATTCTGTACTTCTGGCCTTCCTCAAGCTTCCATCCGGATTTGTCTAGAAGAGCCTTTGCCTCGTTTAGATTATATGTAGCTGCTGTCTTTGCATCAAAGCTATTATATCCAGCAAAAAGTCCTGTTGGAATTGTTCCGCCATCTAGAGTCTTCTTGATAGCTTCTCTATCAATGCCCTTATCTATAGCTTCTCTTACAGCCGGATCTTTAAGAATATCATTTTCTAGATTTAGGAATGTATAGTACTGATATGCAGCATCAAAGTCTATTACATTCTTCTTTTTGTCCTTTAGCTCCTTAGCAATATCACCTGTGAGTCCGAAGGCTAGATCAACCTCTCCTGACTCGTACGCTAGCTTAAGAGCATTTACATCCTTGAAAGCCTTGATCTTTACAGTCTTAGGTCTTTCATTTGCATCTGGATAGTTTTCGTTAGGCTCTAGAGTAACTTCGCTCTGTGCCTTTAGCTCTTTGATCTTGAATGGGCCTGTAAATACATACTTATCGCCATCCTTCTTATATACAACATTAGTCCACTCACCTAGAATTGACTTTAGGTCAGTTGTTGCTCTTTCTGTCTTCGCAGTCAAAGTGTAATCTCCTGTTGCCTCAAACTTAATCTTTCCAGCTGAAGCGTTTGAAAGCTTATTCTTTTCCTGAATCTCATTTAGACAAGCAGCTAGTGCCTTAGCATCAACCTTGCTTCCGTCAGCAAATTTTGCGTCCTTTTTCATTGTGATTTTCCACTCTGTGTCGCTCTTTGCCTCAAGCTTGTCCACGAATCTTGACTCCATGCTTCCGTCTTCCTTCTGCATGAATACGTACTCAGAAATTCCGTGGCTTGTAATCGACCATGCATTTCCGCCATCAAGTGGATTATCATCTGTGATTACCCATGTCTGTCCGACAGTTACAGCATTACCGCTACTTCTCTGTCCGCAAGCGGTTACTATGAAAACCATTGCAAACATCATGAAAACAGCCAAAAACCTTTTCTTCATATTTTCCTCCCTTTTCTAATACACGATAGTGCATACATTTGCCGAATAAAAAAAGCCCACACAAAGGCAGGCGAATACTGCCCTTCCTTTATCCTCGTAAAATCCGGCGTCATCGCAACGAAGCAGGTCTTCTGACTTAGGCATTAACACCCTTTACCTTCCCAGATCTATGTCCAGTGGCTTATAAAAGGCTAAACCATCACAGCGACGGAATCGCGTAAGAATCTCACTTACTTCCCTTTCAATCATAGTAATATGAACTCGCGTTGCTTGAATTATTCTTTTTTTCAAACATAGTTTGCTATCAGTATTATAAACAAATGCGTCACTTTAGTCAATATATTTTAATACCTATGTTAGATGTGTATTGACAACATTCAATCGGTACTTGTATAAAGATAAAAAAAAGACTATAATCTGCATTTGTTATTGCAATAAGGGAGATAAATTTATGGAAGATCATAAAATTTCAATGGAAAAAATTGTAAGCCTTTGTAAAAGAAGAGGTTTTGTTTTTCAGTCATCGGAAATTTATGGAGGACAAAACGGTGCATGGGATTACGGCCCCTTAGGTATAGAGTTAAAAAATAATGTTTCCCGCGCTTGGTGGAAAGAGATGACCCAGCTCCATGATAATATCGTAGGACTTGATGCCGCAATTTTAATGCATCCCCGCACATGGGAGGCTTCGGGCCATGTTGAAAATTTTACCGATCCTTTAGTCGACTGCAAAAAATGTAAGTCACGCTTTAGGGCGGACCATTTGTCTCCTGAAAATCTTGAAAAAAAAGTTTGTCCCGATTGCGGAGGTGAGCTTACCGACACCAGAAAATTCAACCTTATGTTTAAGACTCACATCGGCCCCACAGACGATAATTCAAGCGTTATTTATCTTCGCCCCGAAACGGCCCAAGGCATTTATGTAAACTATAAAAATATTATTCAATCAAATAGAATGAAGATTCCCTTCGGTATTGCTCAAATCGGAAAGGCTTTTAGAAACGAAATTGTTACAAAAAACTTTATTTTTAGAACCTGCGAATTTGAGCAGATGGAGATGCAGTTTTTTGTAAAGCCCGGAACTGATGACGAGTGGTTCGACTATTGGAAAAAACAACGCTGGGCTTTCTATGAGAAGTATGGGGTAAGAACAAATAAGCTCCAATGGCATCAGCACGGTAAGGACGAACTTGCTCATTATGCAAAAGATGCTTATGATATCGAATACGAATTCCCGATGGGCTTTAAGGAGCTTGAAGGTGTACATAACCGAACTAACTATGACCTTACGCGTCATACCGAGTATTCAGGCAAGGATATGCAATACATCGATCAAGATAACGGAAACGAAAAATATATTCCGTACATAATTGAAACTTCAGCCGGCTTAACAAGAAATGTTCTTATGTTTATTTGCGATGCCTATGATGAAGAAAAGGTTGCCGATAAGGGAAATGATGATGATTGGAGAACCGTATTACGCTTCCATCCGAATATTGCTCCTATAACCGTTGCTGTTCTTCCCTTGATGAAAAAAGACGGGCTTGCAGAATTGGCCGAAGAAATTCGAAATGAGCTTAAAGAGGAATTTAAAACCGATTATGATCAATCCGGTGCTATCGGAAAAAGATACCGCCGTCAGGATGAGGTTGGGACACCTTTTTGCGTAACCGTAGATTATGATTCAAAAGAAGATAATACGGTTACATTGCGATTTAGGGATTCTATGGAGCAAGTTAGAATTCCCAGAACGGAATTAATTTCACGAATAAAAACCGAAATTAAAAACTATAAAAGGGTACAGTAAAAAACCTTAAAATGGAAAATTACTCCTACAGTGCAGAGGATAAGTCATTGCTTACTCCTCTGCTTTACAAGTACTTTGTGTTTCCGCTTGTAAGAATTTTACCTGAATCAATTCCGGCAAATATAATAACGATATTCTCCAATAGCTTTGTAGTGCTTTCATTCGTTGTTGCTTATTTAAATTATATTTATGACACTTATAGATTTTTATGGTTGATTCCTATTTTTTGCTGGACCTATATTGTAGGAGACTGTTCGGATGGAATACAGGCAAGGCGGACAAAAACAGGTTCTCCGCTTGGCGAATACTTTGATCACTTTTTGGACAGCTTTGTTACGGGGCTTCTCACCGGTACTTTAATGCTTTGTTTTAGAGTTAAAAACCCAATTCTACTTTTTTGTGTATATCAGTTTTTATATGTCGGACAGATAGGAACTTTTTGGGGCCGTTTTAAAAACGGGGTTATGAACTTTTCAACTTTTAGTACAAGTGAAGGAACTATGGCCATTGCAATTATGGCCGCCCTTGCTTCTTTTTCCTTTATGAGAGAGATCAGTTTAAAAAATATTTTTTTTACATTTAGTATTCCGTACATAATTATGTTTATTGCTTTTGGGGCAGCTTGGCTTACAGGTCTTATAGCTATTTTTAAGACAAAAAAAATAAGTATCCGTTTAGTTTTACATCTTTTCTTTTCTGCCTTTATAGGTGCAGTTTTAGTTTGGAAAATTCAAGCTCCGATATTTATGCAAACTTTGATTATTACATTTTACAATGTGTTGTTTATTCAATCGGTTTTATCGGCTACAGCGGAAAAAGTTAAAGATTCTTTACCGGATTTGTTGGTCCCTCTAAGCTGTTTGCTTTATTTTATTTTTTTAGAATATTTTATTGTTATCGGAACAGCTCAAATTGTTTATCTTTTGGTTAGAATAATCATAAGGTTTCTTATTTTCTTTAAGAAGTATAGACATTGCTGGTACTGGAAAAATCCAATTCCTGCAAAAAAGTAAATAAAAATGCTTTTAAGGTATTGACAAAATCTTGATAAAATAGCAAGGTATAGCCATGGTTGATCCGATATTTAGTGATGAATTTTTAATGTCTCCTGAAGTAAAAGAGATAGCAGCATTTGAAATTCCTAAGTTTATAGATGCTGAAGATAATGAACTGGGTTCATCATCTTTAAAAATATCCAAAGCTTTTGGAAGGTGTGCCTCTTTTGAAATTTATACGGATAAAACCAATGTAGATGCCGAAAAAAACTTGATAGAAAGTTTTAGGAAAAACATTCAGCTTCTTGTACAAAAAACTTGGGTTGAAAAAGATGATGAAGAATGTAAAGAAGATGCCTTGTACAGGATAAATTCTTTATGTGAAAAACTGATAAACTCGGAACATTCTGCCGCATACAAGGAATCGTTTGAAGATTGCTTTGCAATTCTGCACGATGTTGTTTCCCTTCTTTTTGGGGATTTGGTAAAGAACGATTCTTTTGTGGAGTATGCCTTCCGCATTGACCCCGACTTCGGATTTTTTTGGTATTATGTTACTCGTCTTTCAAAGGTTGAAATCATATCTGAAGAAAAGGCCAGATATGCTTCCTTGCTTGCAATGTTCTTTTT
>CAJPPE010000006.1 GCA_905372345.1 uncultured Treponema sp.
ATTACCTATTGCCTGCCTTTTTTGCTGAAGCCTTCAACTCGGGCGGAGGCTTCGACTGTAAAGGGCGTTCTGTCTCCGCGTTTTAGGTAATGATAACCAAGGCCTGCAATCATCGCCGCATTATCCGTACAGAATTTAAGCGAGGGGAAGATGCACTTTAATTCTTTGTGCTCGGCAAGTTTTCCCCTCAACAAAGAATTGGCCGCAACTCCTCCGCCTGCTACTATCGTTTTTAAGCCCGTATCTGTCGAAGCATCTAAAAGGGGCCTGAGCAAAATTTTTACAGCCCTTGTCTGGAAGGCGGCTGCAATGTTCTCGGGCGTTTTTTCAAAGTCCTTATTCCAAAATTGGTCTATCTGATTTATGACGGCGGTTTTTAATCCCGAATAGGAAACATCGTACTTATGCCCTTCCTTGTGGATTATAGGCATGGGGAAGTTAGCCGCCTTTGGATTTCCGTTTTTGGCGAGTTTGTCGATTACGGCTCCTCCCGGGTATCCCAGATTATAAAACTTGGCAACCTTGTCAAAGGCTTCTCCCGGAGCATCGTCGATTGTGGTACCTAGGACTTCGATGTCATCAAAGTTATTTACCTTGCAGATAATCGAGTGCCCGCCTGAAACTAAAAGCCCTAGATATGGGTAGGGGATATCATTTTCCAGATGGCTTGCATATAGATGTCCCAGCATGTGATTTACGGCAATAAAGGGCTTATTTGAAGACCATGCAAGGGTTTTTGCAAAGGTAAGCCCCACTAAAAGGGAACCCATGAGCCCAGGCCTTCCGGTGGCGGCGATGCCGTCTATTTCTTCAAGTTTAAGACCGGCTTCGGTCAAGGCTTGTTTTACAACGGGCAAAATCCATTCGGTATGTTTTCGGCTTGCTATTTCGGGAACGACGCCGTTATACATTTTATGAAAAGGAATTTGTGTTGCAACGATATTGCTTAAAATTTTATTTCCGTCCTCGACGACTGCCGCTGCAGTTTCATCGCAAGAGCTTTCTATTCCTAATATCTTCATTTATTTCCCTTTTGATTTTGAAATTGTAGAAAATGTATATCCTTCTTGAGTTAAATCGGAGTACATTTCTTTTAGAAGGATTGCAAGATCTACGGTAAATACATGGCCTATCATAATCGCTTCACCTCTTTGTGAGGCAATTTCCAAGCCGTCTATAATTTGTTTTTTCATATATGCCTTATCCCGTTTATTATCAAGGAATACGGCTCTTTCCCAAATGCTCATATTCAGTTTTTTTGCAACTTGAGGAACAACGCTTTTTGAGCTGGTGCGAGAATCCAAAAAGTATATGTTTTTTTCCTTGCATAATTCAAGCACTGCCTCCATAGCTTCTTCGTCGGATGTGATAAGAGAGCCCTCGTGGTTATTCATTCCGGCTATGGGCCCGATTTCTTCCACATTTGAAGCTACAATTTTTTTTATCTCTTCACGGTTCATGCCGGGCTTAACGGCCCCTTCTCCCGGATTTATATTCTGGTTTACGGCCTGCATCGGCTGATGAAGGATGAGTTCCTTTCCGGCCGCCCTTATTCTTCTTGCCGTTTCTATTGAGTTAGGCAGCTTAGGCAAAACGGCTATGGTACATGGAAAGGGTAAATCTAAAAAATACTGTAACTGTTCTAAGTTGTGTCCCGCATCGTCAAACACAAAAATAAGCTTTCCTTTTGAAGGAAGCTCAGGCAGGTCCTGAATAGGGTAGGCCGAAGCGTCAGGCTCTTGTTCTTGAGGTTTAGGCTTGTCCGTAATTATGGGACTTTCAGGCTTTTTTGCCTTGTTTTCTTTGTTCGGTTTTTCAATTTCTTTAGGCTGATTTTTTGCGGTCTGAGTTTCAAGTTCTTTAGGCAAATTTTTCGCTGTCTGCGTTTCAGCTTCCTTAGTTTTTTCGATATGCTTATTTTTTGCCTTGCTTTCTGCAGGCGGCTTTTCGGCAATTTTAGGCTTTTCTTCTTTTATTTTTTCTTGTTCCTTAGCAATTTGCGTTTTATTCGCTGTTTCATCTTTATTTTTTACTGATGGAATTATAAACAAAAATACGGCGAGCATTATTATACAGACCGCCAAAAAACCGGCTATAGCTCCGGTATAGTTAATTTTTGACTTTTTTCTTCTTTTTTTTTCGGTTCTTTTTACCGGTTTAGTTGTTTTTCCTGTTTTAGTGCTCTTTTTTGCCATAAGTATGAAGATAAGCATTAAGAGGGCTTTTGTCAATCGGGGAGAATTTTACCCCAATTCGGTATTTGCCAATTCATAGAATTTATGGTATAATACTAAATAGGAGGTACAGGAAAATGGCTAAACATAAACGCTGTTACAAAGATTCGGTTTTTGTCGACCTTTTTAGTGAAGATGAAAAGGCAAAAGAGAATTTTTTATCGCTTTACAATGCGTTGCATAATACTTCACTTACAGCTGCAGAGCAGTTGAAAAATGTCAGACTTGATCAAGTTCTTTATATGACATTTTATAATGATGTTTCTTATCTTATAGAAAATAAAATCATAGTTTTGGCGGAGCACCAGTCAACCATCAATCCGAATATGCCTTTACGCTGTCTTGAATATATTAGCCGTCTTTATGAATCTCTATTTCAATCAAAAGAAAAATACAGCCGGAAACTCCTAAAAATCCCAACGCCTGAATTCTATGTTTTTTACAATGGCGAGGAAGCCTATCCTTGTGATAAAACTTTGAAACTCTCAGATGCTTTTATAGAAAAGACAACGGAAACTAATCTTGATTTGATCGTTAATGTAATAAACATAAACCGGCAAAACCGCCATCCGGTATTGGAAAAATGCAAAATGATGCAGGAATATAGTATATTTGTGGAAACAGTAAGAAAATGGAAAGGGAAAGATCCTCAAAATGGCTTTGAAAAAGCCGTTGAAGAATGTATATCAAACAATATTTTGCGTGAATATTTAAAACGCAAGACTAAGGAGGTGTTGAATATGTTATTAGCCGAATATGATTATGAAACAGATATAGCCGTACAACGAGCTGAAGAAAGAGAAATAGGTTTCGCCGAAGGCTCTTACCAAACAAAGCTTGAAACGGCTAAGGCTTTTAAGCAATTTGGCTTTGATATTGCTAAAATAGCTGAAGGAACAGGATTGACTCTAAAAGAAGTGGAGGCTCTATAAGAATCGGCCTTTTTGAAAATAGGTGAAGCCGCTCTACTTTTTATAATATTTTTTTACCATTTCAAAAAGCTGTTTTTTGTTAAAGGGCTTTTTTATTATATCGTTTAAGCCCATAGATTCGCATAATTTTCGTTCGTTGTCTTGAGAACCGGCGGTACAGGCAATAATGGGTTTTGAATATCCCTTTTCTCTCAAAATTTGTGTAGCTTCGTATCCGTTGATGCCGGGCATCTGTATGTCCATAAATATAATGTCAAAGCCTTCTTTTGATGCTTCTTCAATAGCGTGTTCCCCGTCATTTGCCGTGCTTACAATACAGTCAGCTTTTTCCAAAATAATCTTTAATAATTTTTGGTTTACGGGATGATCGTCTACAACTAAAACCTTACAGCCGAAAAAGTTGCTTTCATCGGTATTATGTGTATGCTCGGTTTGTTGACTTTGAGCTCCTGCTTCAACCGGCTCAAGTTCCGAAATATCGTCTTTTTCGGAAGATGATGCGAATTTTCTATAGAGATCGTTAATCAGATGGAATACTATTCTTGATTTTAAGGGCTTATAAAGATAGCCGTCGAACCACTCTAAAAGTTTCATCTTTGCATCTCTTCCGAGGCTGCCTTCAGGAATCATCAAAAAGAGTTTTGAGTCCGCAAGAGTATTATCATTGTGAATTTCCGCTCCCAGCCGCCATCCGTCCATTTTCGGCATAACCATATCTATGAATACCACATTGAAAGGGGTTTTATGTTCGGCTGCCGTTTTCATAATTTCGATTGCCTGCTCACCGGAGCTTACCAAGGTTATATCTTCAAAACCGAATTTAAAAAGCATTCTCTTTAAAATAGAGCGGGTTTGCATATTATCATCGACGATTAAAAATCTGGTCTTCTTATCAAGCAATGTGCTTTCCTGAGGAGCTTTTTTCTTTGATGGTAGCAATGGAACTTTAAACCAAAAGATAGAACCTCTGGGAATATTATCTTTTATGCCTATTTCGCCCTTCATCATTGTTATAATATTTTTAGAAATTGCAAGTCCTAATCCGGTTCCTCCGTACTTTCTGTTTATTGCAGCATTTCCCTGGTAAAAAGATTTAAATATTTTTCCTTTTTGTTCATCATTGACTCCTATTCCCGTATCTGCAACTTCAAAAAGAATAAAAAACCGGTTTTCCTCATCGGTATCGTTTGTTTCGGTTTCAAAAATTAATTTTACTGAGACCGAAACATAGCCTGTTTCGGTAAATTTAACTGCATTTTTTACAAAGTTTAAAAGAACCTGCTGCAGTCTTGCAGGATCGCCGTATATGAAATCGGGAATTTTATCGCTTATATCTACGACAATTTCCAGACCCTTTTTGTGGGCTTCCATCGAGATTAGATCAACGGTTTGTTCTACTGAATCGGTCAGGTTAAAAATCGTTTTTTCCATTGTCATATTCCCGCTTTCAAGTTTTGAAAAATCCAAAATATCGTTTACGAGTGCAAGCAAAACTTCGGCACTAAAGTTTACCTGACGGGTATATTCGCTCTGCTCTTCATCTAAGTTTGTATCTTTTATAAGCTCCATCATGCCTATTATAGTTTGGATTGGTGTTCTTATTTCATGACTTACATTGGCCAAAAAAAGGCTTCTCATACTGTTTGCTTTTTCGGCATCCTGTTTTGCAATTATCAAAAATTCTTCTTTTAGTTTTTGTTTGGTAATGTCATCGATAGTTACAAAAAAAGTGCCGTCATTTTGTCGAGTATAACTGAATTTTAAAGTTGTCTTATCCGAAAGATTTGGAGCCTTATCGAATTTGGCTTCAAAGACTGCCGTTTTGGGATTGTTTTTTATAAATACGGAAAGTCTAATATACTCTTCTTCAGATAAGACTTTTTTTACATAATCGTGTACTGGCTCTTTTGTATTTTTAACTAAGTAGTCCGGTAAAAGTTTTTCAGCTTCAGGGCTCCAAAAAAGAGGAACATAATTGTGTGAAAAAATTATATACGCTATGTTTGAGTCGGCTAAATATTTTCCCAGTTTAAAATTTGAAATACTTTTATTAAAGAGAGGCACCTAAAACTTCCTCCATCTTGCGTAAAACAGTTTCTTTTTTTATAGGTTTTAGTATGTATCTTTTAGCTCCTTTTTCGAGAGCTTGAATAACCGTATCTCTTTGTGTTACGGAAGATAAAATAACAAAAGGTGTTGTAATGCCGTTCTTTTTTGCTTCAATTAAAACATCTATGCCGCTCATTCCCGGCATAATCATATCTAAAAAAATAACATCGTAAACATCATTTTTTACTTTATTTAAAAAATCTTCTCCGTTTTCAAAAAGGTCTACTTTTGAATTTATACCGGAAAAAATAGCTGTCATCATTTTGCGTATCAGTAAATCATCATCTACTACAGCTATAGAGAGCTTTTCGGCTGTGTCCAGCTTAAAACGGGTTTCAAGGTTGCTCGTGCTGTCGTTGCGTTCATTATCGGCGGTCAGCATTGTCTGTGTTACGGCTCTCTTGTCTTCCATTTTTGTAAGAAGAGCCGAAAGAGCTTCACCTAAAGAGCCTACAACTTCTATCTTTCCGTAATCGGGATTTTGTGAAAAGAAATCTCTTGCAAACTGATTCATTGTCAGTAGTTTTACATTTTTAGGAGAAACAACTTTAACTGCTAAGATGTTATCGATCAAATATTCCAAGTTGGTTGTATCGGCATAGGTTAAATTTAAATCGGTCAATATAATCAAAATTTTAGCTTCAGCAAGTTTATAGGATTCAATTAATTCCATTATTCTAAATTGAAGAAGCTCAAGTTTATCTCTGTTAAGGCCTTGTGCCAATTCTATAAATATAACGTCTTCATTTACCCGCGTTTCGAGAATACAAGGTGTGGGATCCATTGGAAATGTTGTGCCTAAAATGATACCTATTGAGGATAACAACTCATCAACTCTTACAGGCTTTGATAAAACCTTTTTTACTCCATACGAGGCCAATAAAGATATGTCAACTTTGGCTATTTTTCTTCCCAATACTATTGAAGGAATTGGAGCAAAAGTAGGTGTTTTTTGTTTTTCGGCAAAAAAATTAAATAGAGCATCTCTGCTGAAACTGTAATCGATTATTATCAGCATTACAGGCTGCTGCTTTATAATATTCATGGCTTCCATAACTGTTTCGGCATAGATGACATAAATACCTACATCTTGTAATTTTTTTGCAATATAATAGCGTAAAGTAGGGGCTATCCCTATCAATAAAACCTGTTTCATGCTATTATTGTATCATATTTGAATAATATTATCTAGTTGGGTACAAATTGGTTATTTTGTAAATTGGAGGAACGGATGAAAAAAGCTTTTTTATTTTTGGCAAACGGGTTTGAAGAGGTTGAGGCCCTTACGCCTATAGATTATTTAAGAAGAGCCGGTATAAATTTAATTACTGTCGGCGTTGAAGGGAAGACTATAGTTTCTTCTCACAAGGTTCCTATAACCTGCGATATTGTGTTGGAAGAAGCCATGCAAAATGAAGAAGAGCTGATAGCCGTTATTCTTCCCGGAGGTCTTCCTAACAGCAGTACTTTGGCCGGAACGGAAGCCGTTAAAGATTTTGTAAAAAAGACCCTTGCAAGCGGGGGAATTGCCGCTGCAATCTGTGCGGCTCCGGCCCTCGCCCTAGGCTCTTGGGGGCTTTTAGAAGGAAAGAACTATACCTGCTACCCCGGTATGGGACAGGATTTGAGTACAAAACCCAAGGCCGGAGAGCGTGTCATAAGAGACGGAAATATAATAACGGCCTGCGCAGCAGGAGCTGCCGAAGAATTTGCCTTTGCTATTGTAGAAGCTATTTGCGGAAAAATCGCATTAAATAAACTTAAAACCGAGGTGGTATCACGATAATGGGAAAACTTGCAGATTGGTTTGAAAACGAAACTTTTTGGGCGGAGTATGCTCCGATTATGTTTGATACGCAGAGGTGGGCTGAGGCTCCTACCGTTGCGAAGTCTGTTTTAAGGATAATAGGTGTTCCTGTGGATAATGCAGGAATTTCAATCTTGGATGCGGGCTGCGGCCCAGGAAGGATTGCCATCGAGCTTGCGATAAGAAAGGCTAAGGTTACAGGCATCGACTTAATCCGCCCCTTTTTAAATGCGGCTATGGATTCGGCCCAAGATGAAGGTGTCGACATAGAGCTGATTCAGGGGGATTTGCGTAAATTTGTCCGGCCTGAAGCCTTTGATGCCGCGATAAGCATGTATACCAGCTTCGGGTATTGCAGCACAATCGAAGAAGATATGCAAATCTTAAAAAACATAGCCCAATCCATAAAGCCGAACGGCTGGTTCATTCTCGAGATGACGGGTCGTGAAATTGCCGTGCGCGATTTTACCGAAGGCGAATGGTTTGAGCGGGGCGGTTTTACGGTCTTAACCGAATATTCCGTTGAAGGAGCTTGGGAAGGTTTACGCTCCCGCTGGATTCTTTATGATGAGCAGGGCAGGAAGGCCGACCACAGCTATGTTCAGCGTCTTTATTCCGCAGTGGAGTTAAAAAGGCTTATGTTAGCAGCCGGTTTTTCTTCGGTAGAAATATACGGCGATTTTGATTTTTCTCCCTATAACGAAAAGGCGAGAACGATGGTGCTCATAGCGAGAAAGTAGCTTTATTTTTCTATAAAATACTTGTATATCACGTAAATTATTGATATATTGTATTTCGTAAATTTTAGTTGGCTCACAATAAGGAGTTTTGATATGGAAAATAGCGATATTGACGGTATTGTTTTATATGAAGATGAAGATCATAAATTTATATGGCTTGGTTCGGAAAGTAAACAGAGAAAGGGTGCTGTGCAGACAATGCAGTACCTTATTATAGACAGAGGAAGGGGCGTTCTTCTTGATCCGGGCGGAGTTCATCTTTTTTCCAGAGTTGTTACAGCGGTAAGCCGCTTTATTTCCGTGGATAAAATCGATACGATTTTCTTTTCACATCAAGACCCCGATGTTTCTTCCGGTATAGCCTTATGGCTGGGCATCACAAAGGCTAAAATATATATTTCTTCGCTTTGGGTTCGATTTATGCCTCACTTCGGTATAGTTGATCTTTCCAGAATGGTGCCGATACCGGATAAAGGAATGAGCATATCGCTTCCCTCAGGTTCGAATATGAAGTGTATTCCTTCGCATTTTATGCATTCTCCCGGGCAATTCGGTTTATACGATGAGCGTTCGAAGATTCTTTTTACCGGAGATATAGGGGCCGCCGTTTTTGATGATGACAATGAAACGACTTTTGTAGAAGATTTTGAAAAACATCTTCCTTTGATTGAGGGCTTCCACATTAGGTATATGGCTTCCAATAAGATTGTCAGCAAATGGGTAGAAACAATACGCCTGTTAAAACCGGCTATGATTGCACCTCAGCATGGTGCGATATATAAGGACGAACAAGTAGATAATTTTTTGAATTGGCTTTCCGGTTTGAAATGCGGTACGGATTATATCGAAAACCTGTTTTAATTTAGGAGGTATGATAAACAGTTCGGCAGAAATTCAGCCTCACTGTTTATCTGCCGAGTTTGCCTTTCGGCAAACGTCGCATTATTGTATGCAGTTTGTAAACAAACTGCGTGAAAAAACTTTTTTCGCAAATTGATATTTGCTGCAAAAAGTTTTTATGGGAGATTCTATGGTTGACGAACAGAACATTGTCGATAATTTTGGTGACTTAATAGATAAGATTGTTATACAATATAATAAAGGCATTATTCTTGATTTTGTAACAACCCATTCATTTAAAATTATTGACGAAGCTATGGATAATTTGCAGGATAAGTTTGGCAATATCCTTTCCGCTTTTGAAGAAATACAAAAGGAAAGTAGTTCTTCCGCCTCTAATGCCAGTTATGTAGATGAAATTCTTTCTGGTGTTTTAGAAAAAAGAAATGTAATTCAAGAAGAAATTCATGAGCGGGTTGGCGAAATTGAAGCCACTGCAGAAAATGCGGAAAATGCAGCTTCTGCTTTTGAGGTTCTAAAGGATAGGACTGCGGAAGTTGAAGATATGTTGTCCGGTATTAAGGATGTCTCCGTAAAGACCGGCATTCTTGCAATCAATGCTTCGATTGAAGCCGCTCGTGCCGGAAGTGTCGGAAACGGTTTTAGAATTATCGCCAATGAGGTTCGTTCTCTTGCAACCCAAACCGGAGATTTTGCAAAAAAAATCGAATCAAAATTGGAAGAATTAAATAAATCGGTTGATGAAATAAATCACAGTATGACCGGTTTTATAGAACTTTTTTCAAAATTCAGAAAATCCTTTAACGGCGTACTGGCTAATTTTGATGAAAACTCGGTAACTCTTAAAGAAGCTGGTTCTTCGCTGGCCGAAATAACCGCTTCCATAAAAGAACAGGACAGTACCATAAGGGAAGGCTTTTTGTCATTAAAGAAGATAGATAGCTTTTTGCGTGATACCTCAACAATTCTTGATGCAGTCCAAACAAGCCACGAACATCTAGGAACCTTACTGCAGCAAAACTAGAATGCACTCAGGATGTCCGATTTTCATCGGCTACTTGAAAAATTGAGTTTCTTGTGCTATTATTCTTTAATTATGAAAAAAAGAACTTCATTTTTAATTTGGCTTTTTATTTTGATTATTTTGGGAGGCACGGCCTTTTTTTTCGGGTGGATGCAGTTTTCCGTTCCTGCCGGATCTTACGGCGTAATGCTTTCAAAGTCGGGAGGCTATCATGACAGGCTCATTATTCCGGGCGAATTTATGTGGCGATGGGAGAGGCTTGTTCCGACCAATTCAAAAATTCTTACATTTAATTTAAAAGCCCAAGACATTGAATATAAAAGTGAAGGAGCCCTTCCTTCCGCTGATAAATTCGGTTTGGTGATGGAACAAAAAAACGATTTCCGCTGGAAGTTTGCTCTAAAGATTTCGGCTTCCGTAAAGCCTAAAAGTTTAATAAGCCTTGTCAAAAACGCTTCGATAAAAACCCAAAGCGATTTGGACGATTTTATTAGAACAAGAGTTGAAGAAGCCGCTCAAAAATCCGCAAACGAATTTATCGAGTATTTTTTATCCAATCCTGAAGAATATGAAAAGCTGAAATTTCAATATGCGGCCTTTAACGATAAAATCACTTCGGATTTAAAAAACAGGGAGAATGCTGAAATTGAAATTGTTTCGGTTGAGCTTTCTTCCGATTTTGTAATTCCCGATTTAAAACTGTATACAACAATAAGGGATGTTTATTCGGAATATGAAAAAGCAAGGAGCAAGGTCTTTACCGACCTTATGATTGAAGAAGGAAAATCCGCTGCCGGTTCAAAATTCCGAATGAATGATCTAAAAGAATGGGGCGAGCTTTTAAAGCAATATCCCCAGCTCATCGATTTTTTGGCCGTAGCTAGAAGCGATGCGAGCGAAACCCTCAAGGCTTTGCGTGAGCTTAAAGCTAAGATGGGCGGCGCTCAGGTCAGCGGTACTCAAGGCGGCGGGCAATAGTTTTTACCGATGAAAGCCGAAGAAAAAAAAACATTATATACATTTTTCCGTACAGCCTCGGAATATCTATCGGGTTTTAAAACCGATGAAGAATATCCCGATTTTGCCGGTACTGTTCTCCCGGAGACGGCTCTCCCCGAAACGGAAGGAGCAGACGGCTTAACAATTCCTTTAAACGATGCAGATTCGGAAAACGGTTTTGAAAGTCTTGAAAAGGTCTATGCTCAAATTGCGTCCTGTAAGGCCTGCCGTCTATGCGAGAGGCGGCATAACACGGTTGCAGGCGAGGGGCCTTGCGAGTTTTCTAATTTTGATAATAAAATAGAAGTAATGGTCATAGGCGAGGGGCCGGGAGCCGATGAGGATGCGCAAGGCCGCCCCTTTGTCGGTAAGGCGGGACAGCTTTTAGATAAGATGCTTGCTGCCATCGAATTATACCGCACCCATAATTGTTATATCACAAATGTTGTAAAGTGCAGACCGCCCAATAACCGCGACCCTCTGCCCGATGAAACGGCTGCGTGCAGAAATTATTTAAATGCTCAAATTGCCTTGATAAAGCCTAAGGCGATTCTTGTGGTCGGGCGGGTAGCTCTTCAAAACCTCTTGAAAACTCAAGAAGGAATAGGCAAGATGCACGGCAAGTTTTTTGAATACCAAAACATTCCGCTGATGGCGACCTATCACCCAAGTGCCCTTTTGAGAGATGTCAATTTAAAACGCCCTGCATGGGAAGACTTAAAACTCTTCCGTTCCCGCCTCAATGAATTGTCTCAACAAGTTGAGTGAGAAAAACTAGGCGGTACCTATGGCAAAATGGCTTACTCTTGCCTTTAATCTTCCACTCTACCAAAGCTTTACCTATAAAAACATAGAAGAAGCAGGCGGGAGCCTTGTCGGAAAAAGGGCTTCGGTTCAGCTCGGCTCAAGAAATTTGATAGGCTTTATAATAGAAGAATCCGATGTGTTTCCTAAAGACAGCCCTGTGGGAGAAGATAAAATAAAGCCGATTAAACGAGTGGTCGACAAGGAAACAATTTTCGGGCAGGCACAGATAGAACTTGCCTCTTGGATTTCGCACTTTTATATTTGCAGCTTCGGCGAAGCCCTCTCCGCAATTCTTCCTTCGGGAAAAAGAGAAGTTTCTTTTGAAAACTTAAAATGGGGAGCCGAATTTGAAGATAAGAATTTTTCTCTTTCCGATGAACAAAAAGATGCCGTCGAAAAAATCGTAAACTCAAACAAAAAAGAATTCTTTTATTTATACGGCTTAACCGGTTCAGGGAAGACGGAAGTTTTTTTAAAGGCCGCCGAAAAGATAATCGCAGAAGGCAAGGCCGTCATCTACCTTGTTCCCGAAATAGGGCTTACCCATCAGGTTATAAGTGCGGCCGTAAAGCGCTTCGGCTCTCAGGCTGCCGTTTTGCATTCGGGCCTTACGGGAAGCGAAAGGCTCAACCAATGGATGAGGATAAGACGGGGAGAAGCCCTTATGATTGTCGGGGCGAGGAGTGCCGTTTTTGCTCCTGCCGAAAACATAGGCCTTATCATAATCGATGAAGAGCATGATGCTTCTTATAAATCTGGTTCCGTGCCCCGCTACCATGCCCGCCAGACAGCAATGTACTTGGCCGTCAAGCATAATTGCCCCGTGGTAATGGGCTCTGCAACTCCATCGCTTGAAGCATGGAATATGATTCAAAACAAAAAAATCAAGCTCCTTTCCCTTTCAAAAAGACTTGCAGGCGGAAGCCTTCCTCAAATCGAAATAGAAAATATTTCCGGCTTAAAGGGAGCTTTGAGCGATAGGCTTATAAGCGAAATACGCAAAACCAAAAATGAAGGAAAACAAACAATTCTTTTTTTGAACAGGCGGGGCTTTTCCCATATTTTTAGATGCCGTTCCTGCGGCTATGAGATGCTTTGCAAAAACTGTTCCGTGCCGATGACCTTTCATAAAAGTGAAAATGTAATGAAATGCCACTATTGCGGAATGCAGGCAAGGCCGCCTTCTCTTTGCCCCGAATGTAATTCCCTCGATATAGGCTATGCCGGTGTCGGTACGGAATTTATCGAAGAAGAAGTTTCCCGCTCATTCCCCGACTGCACAGTTGCGAGGATTGACACCGACACCGTTTCTAAAAAGAACAGTCTTGAAAACCGCTTAAAAGATTTTAAGGAGGGAAAAATAGATATCCTCCTCGGAACGCAGATGATAGCAAAGGGCTTGAATTTTCCTAAAGTAAGGCTTGTCGGAATTATCCTTGCGGACACGGGGCTTCAAATGCCCGACTTTAGAGCCGCCGAAAGGAGTTTCGCACTTATCACTCAGGCGGCAGGAAGGGCAGGGCGGTTCAGCGAGGACGGGCTTGTCATTATTCAAACCTTAAAGCCGAACCATCCTTCGATTGTCTGTGCAAAAAACCACGAGTACGAAAAGTTTTATGAGTATGAGCTGGGGCAAAGAAAGCTCTTGGATTTTCCGCCCTTTAAGCGTCTGATTCGTTTGGTCTTTAGAAGTAAGGACTTAAAAAAAGCCGAGTTGGCCGCAGAAGGTGCCGCAAACATTCTAAAATATATTCTATCTTCACAAAACAAAGACGAAGCCGAAATAATGGGACCCTCTGAATGTGTTCTATCGATGATAGCCGGAAATCACCGCCAGCAGATTTTGCTCCGCTCTTCAAATTTCCCCCTAATCCAAACCGCCGCCTCCCGCTTTGTAAAAGAATATAAACCGATGACAGGCATCTACATCGAGGTCGACACCGATCCGGTCAATCTTATGTAAAGCAAAGGAATTTCTGATATGCATTGTATGAGCGATGACTACCTTCTAGAAGGGCTGTTGAGCGAAAAATAGCTTTGTTTTTTAGCTGCTCATTCTATGTTAAGAGCATCTTTATATTCTTTCATCTTTGATGGTTTATAAGTAAAATAGGCATCAACTGTACACTTGTCTATAATCTTGCTTCTCATTTCCTTTTTTACGGAATTTAGGGTCTGTACTATTATTGACTTTTTCAAGGATGATTGAATGGGTAATGGATAATTTATAATTCGGTTTATTCCCGGCTTTCGTGTCGGGGATAAACCTCGAGTTAACTCCTCATTATATTTATACGGATTATTTTAAAAAATAGTAAATATTAAAAAAATTGATAAAAGCCGTCCATAAATTTTCTAAAAGATGAACCTTTTTTTATATCGAGCGGGCAGATAAGCGGAATGGTTTTTAGCACAATGTCCGAATCTTTAATTCTATATTCTATACGGCCGATTTGCTGACTTGCAAAAAGAGGAGCCCTCATTAGATCAGGTAAAATTATAACTTGTTCTATATGCCTCTCATCGTTTTTAAAAACCGTAAGATAGTCTTGCGAAAAGTCCTCATCGGCGATGAGAGGTGTAAAGGCGGAAGTTTTTACATTCAGGTTTGAGCCTAGGACTCTTACACTTTTTTTAATTTTGTTGTGCTCTCTTATGTCAAAACTTTTAAAATTATCGAATGCAAAATTTATAAGCTTGATGGAATTTTGCTCCCGCTTAAAAATTCCTTCGGTAAAACTTTTGCCATGACCGCCGAGGATGACCGCAATAAAACGCTCGCCGTTTTTTTGAGCTGTAAGCGAAATATTAAAACCGGACTCATAAATAAAGCCTGTTTTTAAACCGTCACAGCCTTCTATTTTTTTTAGGAGGGTATTGGTGGCAGGCTTAATTTGAAGCTCATTGAAACCTGCGTAGCTTTTTTTGATAAGAATATTGTGTTTTTGGGGATAGCTTATCTCATTTACCGAATGAAACTTTTTTAAGTTTTCGGGATATTGTTTTAAATAATGGAGGGAAAATAAAGCAAAGTCCCTTGCCGTGGTTTGATTTTTTTCGCTTAAGCCCGAAGAATCCTCAAAGCGGGTGGCTTTTAAGCCCATCGTTTTAACGGCCTCGTTCATTTTGAGCGTAAACTTTTTAAGGCTTCCTTCCGTAAGCAGGGCAGCTGCAAGGGCTGCATCATTCCCCGAGCAAACAGCCATTCCCCTTATCAATTCTCCTATACTTAAACTTTGATTTTCTCCCAAGCCCATCCAAGCAGCTCCTTTTGGCAGAAAAATTGCCCAAGCCTCCTTAGGCGGAAAAACAACCTTTTCCAAATCTTTAAACTCAGGCTTTTGAAGCATGGTATAAATTGTTACCAGCTTTGTAAGGGAGGCCGGAGGGATTATTTTATCTGCATTGTATTCGGCTAAAATTGTACCGGTGTTTGCGTGAATAAGAATGTAGGACTCGGCATCGATTTTAGGTAATTCTATTTTTTTGGTCGATGGGTCAATGTTAGAAGACGATGATTTTACGGGCAAAAAATTTTCTATGGAATTAAGGGGCGGAAACTCGTTATTAATCTTGTGCCGGCTGTAAAAGGTTTTAAGAGCCGCTTTTTTTTCTTCTTGTGAAACCTCAAGAGGCTGTGCTTTTTTTAATTCCGAAACATGGAAAAAAATAAAACCTGCAAGGCTCAATACACAAAAAAGCACAGCCCCAAGGAGAACAAAAATAAATTTTATAATTCCGTTTGTGCTGTGCTTCATTTTTTTAAGGTCTTAAATTTTTTACTAAAAAATTAGAACTCGGCTAATTTCGGTGCTCTGGGGAAGGGGATAACATCCCTTATGTTTCCCATACCCGTAACATAGAGGAGAAGCCTCTCAAACCCGAGTCCGAATCCCGAATGAGGAACTGTACCGTATCGGCGGAGGTCAAGGTACCACCAATAGTCTTCTTCTCTTAAACCTAATTCCTTAATTCGCCCTTGTAAAATATCGAGGTTTTCTTCCCTTTCCGAGCCCCCGATTATTTCGCCCAAGCCCGGTACAAGCACGTCCATAGCCCGCACCGTTTTTCCGTCCTCGTTCACCTTCATATAGAAGGACTTAATCTCCTTGGGATAGTTTGTAACAATTACCGGTCCCTTATAAACTTCTTCAGTTAAAAACCTTTCATGTTCGCTCTGGAGGTCGCAGCCCCAATAGGGTTTAAACTCAAAGCGGTCAATGTGCTTTTCAAGCTCGGCTATAGCCTCCGTATAGGTAAGGCGGGTAAAGGGCGTGCTTACAACATTTTTAAGCATTTCGATAAGCCCTTTTTTGATTCTTGAATCAAAAAATTCCAAATCCTCCCTGCATTTTTCCAAGGCCCATTTTAAAAGATAGACGATAAAGTCTTCTGCCAGCTCCATGTTTTCTTTTATGGTAAAAAAGGACATCTCGGGCTCAACCATCCAAAATTCTGCGAGGTGGCGGCTTGTGTTTGAGTTTTCCGCTCTAAAAGTCGGGCCGAATGTGTAAATGCGCGAAAGGGCAGTCGCATAGGTTTCTCCTTCAAGCTGGCCTGAAACGGTCAGGTTAGCCTGCTTGCCGAAAAAGTCTTGGGAATAATCTATTTTAAAGGAATCGGGATCCTTTTTTTCTTTTAGAGCTTTTTTTACGGTTTCTTCTATATCGAAGGTCGTAACATGGAACATTTCGCCTGCACCCTCGCAGTCCGAGCCGGTAATAATCGGCGTATGCACATATTGAAAACCTCTTTCCTGAAAAAAGGTGTGGATTGCATAGGCCATCCGGCTTCTCATACGGGCAACAGCCCCGAAGGTATTGGTACGGGCTCTCAAGTGAGCTATGTCCCTTAAAAATTCCATGCTATGCCGCTTTTTTTGCAAAGGATATTTTTCCTGATCAGCCTCACCGAAAATATGGATATTATTAGCCTGAAGCTCAACTCTTTGCCCTGCCGCAGGGGAGGGAATGAGATTGCCCGATACCTTTATCGAAACTCCGGTACCGGCCTTTTTTAAGAGCACTTCAGTATTATTATCGAGACCGGTATCCCTGTCAAAGGTTGCCTGAATGGAGGCAAAACAAGAGCCGTCATTGATCTCGATAAAAACCAAATTCTTGGTTTCCCGCTTTGTACGAACCCAGCCGTAAACATCGATTGCTTGGCCTTTAGGTTCGGAGGTTAAAATATCTTTGATTAAATGTATCATAATAGGTATATTATATGGTAAATTCCGATTCTGTCAAGCAAGTCTTTTAAAATGGATTGGCAAGACTTTGTAAAATATCTTGACCCTATACTTGCTATGTGATAAAATCATAAAACTTTAAGATTAACAAATAGGAGTTCATTTTATGAAAAAACTTTTTATCGGTATCGCTTTGTGCTCTTTTTTCTTTTTACCTTTGACAGCCCATGAAGAGGAACATAAAAGTCCTTCTTCAGAGTATCATAATAATAAGAAAGTATCCTATACTACAACTATAAATGCTATTGTTACATGGCCGGCTCAAGCCTTGGTAGGTGTAACTCAAAGTTTTAAAGTTCCGTTTATGCAGTTTGATAACCCTTTGACGAAGGATAATAATATCAACTTTAAAATCGGTGCGGAAATAACACCTATTACAACCGAAGGTAAATTCAATATTACTTGGACACCTATCGCCTTTTTAGAATTATATACGGAATCAAGGATAGGTTCAGGCTGGAAACTTACAAATGAGTTATTAGGTACGGCCATTAATGAAAATAAGGGTGGAAAGACAAACAAGACTCCTATAAATTTTAGTAAAGCTGTATATTCATTTGCATTAGGAGGGGCTTTTCAGTTTGATCTTGGGGCTGTCATACCTCATGATTGGAGTCATGTTATTTTTAAAACGGATCATTACGCTCTCTATAAAGCAATGACAGGAGTAAATTCTGAAACTTCATGGCTTTATCAAGCTGATTACGGAGAAAACCGCAATGGTTGGAGATACATGAGCTCTTATGTAATAGGATATAAGCTGCCTCTATTTTTAGATTTAATTGCAATGAAAATAGATGTAGAAAAAAAACTGTTTGCTTCTCCCAAAGGGCTCGATAATAAAGTATGGGGTGAAGACCTGTTCCTAACCACCTTCGGTCCCATCATTAATTTTAACATTAAAAAAGATTATAATATAATGCTTTTGGTTCAATGGTATACTTATCCGGTTTATAAAAATGATGATAAGTATGC
>CAJPPE010000007.1 GCA_905372345.1 uncultured Treponema sp.
CCGTCAGCCCAAACCTCGCCTGAATATTTTTTTATCTCTTTTAAATGAGAGTGAGCAAATGAGGCAACGCTGCCCCTATCGGTTTCGATACGGCCGCCGTGATTTGAAATTATGGCAATGTCGGGTTTTAGCTCCTTCACAACTTCAATATCATAGGATGTAAAAATACCCTTAACGGCAAAGGGGAGCTTTGCATATTTTTTTAAAGCAGCCAAATCTTTTGCAGTTTTTTTTTCAAGGTGAACAAGATTCCGCATAGTTACAATATTATAAGCATCCGTATCTATCCCGATAATTTCTGCCGCCTCCAGTGAGGCCTCAATTCTTTCAAAAAGCTTCATCTGCGGATATGGTTTTAAAAAGACTGCCCCTTTTTTTTTAACATCCTTTAAGGCTTCAATCCCTGAAAAAAGTTTTAAGTCGGGATAGCCGTCCCCAATGCTTAAAGCCAAACCGGCCTTAACCGATGCTCTTATAAGGTCAAAATAAAATTGCCTTTCGTCCTCATAGCCGACATTTTCGACAGCCCCCGTCATAGGAGCAAGACGGAGTCTCGGCAGAGGATAGGAATCAGATGTATAATAATTTTTCCACTCGGCACAGTTTAAAATAAAATTAGAGCTTTCAAAGACTCCGCCCATTCCGGGAAGCTCTCCTATGCAGGCTTTTCCGTTACATTCCTTGCATAATCGGCACTTATATTTTTTGTTCACACTCATTTCATTTTCTCATTTTATTTTTGACGATAAAACCAAAAGTTTTTCTTTAATATAAATTTCGGCTTGAACCTTTTTTGCATTACCCGATTCATTTTGAGAAGAAAACCTAAGCTCTCCTCCCGTATAAATACCGGTCTGCAGCGAAGACGATAATTTGTTTCCCTCATCATCTAAAAAAATAAAATTTACTCTTACCAAGGCACCGTCTTTTTCTTCACTATCTTTTAAGCTTTCTAAAAATTTAGTATTTTCACTCAAAAGCAAATTTGCCAAGGCCTTATCCTTATGGATAAAGGAATTTAGCTCACTTTTTATTCCATAAATTTTTCCATTATTTTTATCTGACAAAGTAATAAAGAAAAAAATATTTACCCCTACTAAAACCAATATAGCAAAAAAAATAGAACGCAGACCGGGATTCTCAGTTACGCTTTTTATAAAACTTCTTCTTCTAATAAAATCCGGATCGTGTAATTGCCTGACCTTTTCTGAGGCATTTTTAATTCTATCTTCCCTATTATAGCGGGTAAAAACTTCACGGGAAGAAGAATCCCTTGTTTCAAATAAATCATCGCTCATCATTTATCCCCGATAATTTTATCGGCCCGCCACCATACAATTAATGCTTTATCATCTCTGGCAAGAATGGCCGAAAGAATTCCCTTAGAGGAAACATGGAAGGTATTATAAAATGTTTCATCGTTTGAAACAATCAAATCTTTTTTATATTTTTTTTGAGATTTTAAATTCATCATTTCAAGAGTATAACCTTTAGTGGTAGGAGTCAACAAGTAACACCAACCGTTTTCAGTAATCCCTATCATCTCATAAACCTTTTTAAAAGTAAAAGTTTCGGTTCCTGATGTTTCAATTTCCTCATAAGCATCTACATCCATTTTTTTATCATACTTACCGGTTTTAATATTTAAAAAATACAAACAGCTTTTATCGTAACTTACTCCTAGGTTTGCCCTAGTTGCCGCATCTTTTTCTTCAAGATAGTAATCAATTTTAATATATAAATAAAGCTCATCAAAATCGGGAACTATCTTATCTATCGAAGAAAATATTTTATTGGAACTTTCATATGGATTGGGTACTGCATTAAAAAAGATAGGTATCTTATATAGCAAGTCCCCCTTGTTATTATACCAATAAATTTTTAAACTTGTCTGTGTTCGGCAAACGACTATTATATCATTGGAAGAATTCGTATGAATCCCCTCAATAGACGGAAAAGGCGTTCCGCCAAAACCTTCCTGCCCCAGATAATCTATAAAAGTTCCGTTTTCGTCGAAATGCAGGATTATATCCCTTAGGGCCAAATTTTCCTCATGATCATACTCGATTCTTTCATCCAAAACGGAATCTACAACAAAAAGATGCTTGGAAGAGTTTACGGTTAAAAGAGCAGGATGATTAAAGGGATATTTTATAGCGCCTCTTGTAGTTGCCTTAACATCCTGAGAATCATTTTGCATAAAGGAAGGTTCCATGTTTGACTCTGGGTTATAAAAAAAGGTAAGCAAGTCTCCGAATGACGAAAGCTTTAATATTTTTTGTCCGCCCGAATTAACTATGTAAAATATACCTTCTTTCATCAAAATCTGTGTATCAGGACGTGAATAAGTACTGTTTAAATTAAAAAGATTGAGCTCGTTTTCAAAAAGCCCGTAATTAAGGCTGAACTTTTCTTCTCTCTCAAGCTCTAAAGGAGTTTCGCGTCCGCAGCCGAGTAAAAGGCCGATAAAAACTACAAGCAATATTTTTTTTAGATTTTTCATCTTAATTTTAACCTCTAAATTTGTAAACTCATTTTAGAATATTCTCCGATATAACCGCTTCTCATTTTTTTTGCACTCCTGCGGCTGATCGGAAAATAATTTTTAAATTTCCATGAAAGAACAAGGGCCAAAAGATTTTTTTCCAAGATTTCTTTTAGAGCATCGATATCTTCCTTATCGGAAACACAACAAAGAGCACCGCTTTCATTTATCAAAACAGAAGAGCGGTTTTTTAAAGCATCTAGAATTTCCGCGCTCATCTCTTCAGCTCGGCTTTCAAAAAAAGGAAACAAAAAAATGTTTTCGCCGGCAATCTGAGCAAAATCATCCAAAAAAGCCGGTATGCAGTTATCTATGTTCATTTTTTTTGAAACAAAAAGAGCCGCAGGAAGAGAACTTTGTTCTATAAAATTAATATCCGGGTAGGTATCGTATATGCACCGATGTAAGTCGGCTTGAAAATCAAAAAGGCCTTCAATTATATTTCCGGATTTTATATCCATCTTGCAAACGGTAATATCGGTACTTTTATCGTAAACAGTACATGAATCGCCCTCTCGGCAGCTCGCGTAAAAATTAATCAAAGGCTGCAAGGCTTTTCTTTCATATCGCCGGTAAGCAAGGGCCAGGGCCGGAACTTCAGCAAAAATCAAATCACGGCAAAGCTCTTCCAGAGCCTCCGCTTGGGCAAAGGCTTCCGCCGCATCAGCACCGAAACAGACGGCCCCATGTTGAGCCATAATTATTGCCCCGGCAGGTTTTGTTAAGCATTTTACAATATGGCGGGCTATTCTTTTTGTGCCGGCAGAAGCATACCTTGCCACAGGAACCGATTCCCCTAAAATGGAACTAAGATTCTCATTTTCAACAGGTATGGAAGAAAAACATCCCGAAACGGCAGAGGCAAATTTTTGATGTGTATGGATTATAAACTTTATATTTTGATCGGCCCTATAAAGGCTTGCATGAACAAACCTCTCTGAAGAAGGCTTGACAGGCCCGGAAGTTTCAGGCCTATTGATTTTAAGAACAACTATATGCTCAGGTTTTAAATTCTCATAACCATAGCCTGAAGGAGTGATAGCAAAAGTATCGGCATCTATACGCACGCTGACATTTCCCCATGTACGTACCGTCAGACCGGACGTTAAAAGCTTCTTTCCCGTCTCTATTATAATACTTTTTGCTTCATCAAGGGTCATCAGCTCTAGCTTACAACCTCATTTATTTCACTCAATAAGGCATTAAAATCTATGGGCTTTCTAAAGAAGGAATCAGCACCCAAATCTTTCATCTGCTTTTCTAAAGATTCGTCATCCAGTCCTGTAATAACAATTATATAAGGCTGTCCGAAAAAAGGATCGGTTTTTATTTTTTTGCATATTTCCTTGCCGTTAACTCCGGGAAGGTCTATATCCAAAATAACAAAGCCCGGTTTATGCTTTACAAGCTGAGTACCTGCATCAAAGCCGTCGAAGGACTTGTATACAGTTAAATTAGGAAGGTTTTTATTAAAAAATGAAGCAATAGCCTCATTTAAAACAACGTCATCGTCTATAATTATGATAGAATTCCAATGAGCATCTTCCACTGAATCCTGTAATTCGGGAGGAACCTTCATTCCTCTTTCTTTTATAAAGAAGAGCAAGTCTTCATAATATACCCTATATTGTCCGCCCGGCGTATTAAACGCTTTTAAATAGCCGTTTCTAATCCAGTTAATGGCTGTCTGATTTACAACTCCGCAGATATTTGCAACTTCAAGAGCGGAGTACATTTTAACTCGTCTTCTACTTTCGCTTTTACCCATAGTATACGAATGAAACAAACCTTAAAAAGAGTCGGTTATGTTTTCAAGTTCCTCCAAACATATATTCACAGTACTAACGGAAAAACCCAGTCTATACATTTTACGCATCAACCGAGGTTTATCCACCCCATTTATCAGCTGTTTTTTCAAAGCTTTTCGGCAAATATCTTCTTCCGAATGTTCCGAAAAAAACTCATTAAGCACATCTTCCACAATTTTAAAGCTTACTCCTCTTAGAGCAAGCTCGGAGGCCAATCTGTTACGGCCTTCTTTTTTACTTATGACTCTGGTGTTAAGCCAAGCTCTGGCAAAACGCCCATCGTCAAGAAATCCCTTTTTCTCAAGATAATCCAGTGCCGGATTAATCTCAAAAGCTAAAAAACCTTTTTTTTTGAGCTTCAATTCCAACTGAAATCTGGAATGTTCAGCTCTGTATAAATAGGACGCAGCGGTACACTCAGCCTCATAAATCTTTACCGCATTAAGCAGCGCCTCAAGCGATTCATCGCTTATAGGGCAACCGCATTCAGCAACAAGGCCGTCAAAGTCATCTTCATCAAAATAATCAGGCCGTGTTACAAAAGACACTCCTTCAGAATTGATGATTTTCACCAAATCCGAAGAAGTGCTGCATATATCCGCAATAGAAAAAGGATTAACGCTTGCTGAACTGGAATCTTCGTCTTGCACCGCGCTGACCGAATTTTTTTCGTTCAACCATTCGTGAATCACGTGTAAGCAATCCGTTAGCCTTTAAGGATGCATGATTTGATGCATCTACTTGGGCCAAAGCTCTTGCAATTCCGTGAGAGCACGCACCGGCTTGGCCTGTAAGACCTCCGCCTCGTACAGTGATTACAATATCATACTTAGATTCACCTGCAGTAACCATTAAGGGTTCTTTTGCTTTTTGGACTTGTTCCGGAGTGGCAAAGTACTCGTTAATATCCTTATCATTGATAATTAACTGACCTTTACCATCCCGAATGTATACTCGCGCCACTGAAGTTTTTCGTCGGCCTGTTCCCATTCCAATATTTTTCACTTTACGCTCCTTATACTTCAACCGCTATGGGGTTCTGTGCTTGGTGAGGATGTTCGGGGCCTGCATAGACCTTAACATTCGTTAAAAGCTTTCTTCCAAGGGGTCCCTTAGGAAGCATACCTTTAATTGCAATCATCAAGGGCTCAGCCGGTTTTTTAGCGATTAAGCCGTTAAAGTTGATAGACTTTAAACCGCCTACATAACCGGAGTGAGTATAGTACATCTTATCCTTAGCCTTATTTCCTGTTACGGCTACTTTTTCGGCATTAATAATAACGACATAATCACCGATTTCCTGATGAGGTGCAAAACTTACCTTGTGTTTTCCTCTCAGCATAGCTGCAGTTTTAGCAGCAACGCGGCCAAGCGGCTTCCCGGCGGCATCAATAACGTACCAAGAGCGCGGCGCTTCATGTTCTTTAAAAAAAATAGTTTTCATTTAATGTATACCTTCTACAAACAATATATGCAGATAATGTGGGTTCTGATATTATAACTAAATATAGAATAAGTGTCAATAACTTAAGGCTATAACAATTATTCGGCTTTATTTTCGGCAGCCTTCATAGCTGCTTCTTCTTTTCTTGCATCTTGCTTATCTTTAATATCGGCAATTCCGATAAATACGGAAATAAGGCCGACAAAGGCTGCAAAAATAGGTAAACCGCCTCTTAAGAATAAGAGAATATCCTGTCCCCAAGCCAAGCCCATGGGGAGGGCTGCAATAACCGTAAAAGCGATTAAAACAATACCAATAATAAGTGCTAGCATTTAAAGCCTCCTATTTAAGTGTTCATTATTACATATTTAAACATTTTCGTCAACTAGCGATAAAAATCAAGTAATAAAGTTATGGGTTTTACCCATCCTTAAAGAATTAAGGATGGGTATTTTTTTTGAACCTATTTTCCCGGAAGGGGATTATAGCTTACATTGTAGTCATAAACATCTGTCTGTTCATGTTTTTTTACAAAGGCAACTATCTTGTAAGTGAAAGGCGTAAATATAACTTCTATAAACGTTTTAAAAAGATAGTTTGAAAATGCCATTATAATAAGAACATCTATGCTGTAAAAGCCTAAAAAAGAAATAGCAACAAAAACGGCACTGTCTAAAAATTCTCCAACCAATGTCGAGCCTATAGTTCTAAGCCATAAGTACTTGCCCTTTGTTATTACTTTTAACTTAGACAAAACAACCGAGTTGGAATACTCTCCAATAAAATAACCGAAAAGGCTGCCGGCGCAAATGCGGGGCATCTGTAAAAGAATGTTATCAAAATCTTTTTGAAATACCCACTCAGCTTCGGCAGGAAGAACACTTATAAGCCAGATATTCAGGCTCATAATAAGAAGCATAAAAAAGCCGGTCCAAATAACCTTTCTTGAAGCCTTATAACCATAGACTTCAGCTAAAACATCTCCAAAAATATAAGAAAAAGGAAAAAGAAGAGTACCTCCGTCAAAAACGAAGGGGCCAAGCTGCACCATCTTTGCCGCAAGAATATTCGACAAAACCAAAACGCCTACAAAGAGTCCGGAAATTACCGGCAAGAAATTCGTTTTCTTAATGGAGTCCGTCTCAAGGACTCCTTGATTTAATTGTGAATTTTCCATGGCAGCGATACTAACATAAAGAGAAAAAAAAGGGAATAAGGTTTCAGCTAATTTATTTTAAGAAGCCAGAGGCGGAGTTTCAGGATCAGTATCAGGCTCAAATTCCGGATTGTTAGAATATCTTTCAAGCATGAGAATTTTAGAAATTGCAGCAGGTAAAGCCTCCCTAAGCGGAAAGGTATGAGACGCCTGTTCAGTCATAAAACACAATATCCGTGAAGAAAAATCGCTCATAACCGGAGGCAGTGCACCAAAAACATTGAGCAAATCTTCTTGTGAGTATTGTTTAATCGTTGAAGCAGAAAGATTCTTATCCATGGAAACCAGATATTTACACGGACGCCAGCGTACGGATCTGTCTTTGCCGTGATCTCCGGAATAACCGAAAAGGCGGCATATTAAACAACGGCCTTCATATACGGTACAATGATAAGGATTATCGATATCGAATAGGAGGCATCCGTTTTTTTTATCTAAAACATTTTCATTAAAACGGCCTTCCAGTATTTGCAATGCCCGTTCCCTTTGATGAAAGAGAAGCCAGGAGGCAAGATAAAGAGCCTCAACCTCATAAACATCCGGTTCAAAATGGACACAGCAGGCTCCGCACCCGTCTATACACTTAATAGGACATTTTAACATCCACTCTTTCTCAGCTTCTTCAATTTCTTTATAGACCTTATCCAAAAGCAAAATCATTTCGGCGGTTTTTGTACCTTTAAAACTTTCAGTTTCCTTTTCCATTTTTATTTAAGCCCTGCACTTTTCAAAAAGTTTAAGATAATATTCAGTATCTTTTTTTGATTCAATAATCAGGGCATTATCTTCTACGCTGCCCAAAACAGCTTTTCTTTCTTCAGAATTACGGTAAGTTATATCCCTAAAATGATTATTATAATCCTTATTTTTTGTATAGAATATTTGTTCTTCAATATATTTTCTTATTGCAGCTGCCTTGTCTAAAAGTTTATTCCAAAGGGCCGTATCTATCTTTTTAACCTTCATAAGCCCACAAAGAACAGCATAAGCATTTTCAGCCTTATCAACAACATAAGAACAATTCGCTTTGTCATAGGCAGCATGAATTTTCTCCCATGTGTTAAGTTTTCCTGATTTTATGTCTTCTTTAATTGAATTGAGTTTTTTTTCAGGGATCAACTGACCGCCCATATTTACCCAGTTAAAATCAAAATCTTTTGAAAGTTTAAACTCTTCAATACTCATTACAATCTTATCTACACCCTTATCAAAATACTCGGCCAAGGTTGTAACTCCATACCATATCAGCATATCCCGATAAGCCTCATAAGATTCTACAGCCTTGATTATTTTTACCGTGCGTTTAGACCTTTCAATATTTTCGCCTTTTACAAAAAGTTTTTTTGCCTCATCTTTTTTATCCTTGAGAATTTCATCTATGCTTAAAGGTTTATTTCCGGCCTCAATCCAAGCTGCACATATCCATTTTTCGAGAAGAGTACGGGCATTTAAAATTTCAGCAACGGTATCGGGAGCAAGATAATTTGTTTCGATGTGCTGAGTCTTTGTTATCCTCCTATCCCGTTTTAAGAATTTTTTATTATTACGTTCAATGGCATACATATTGTACATCCAATAATATGCTGGCATAATTTCAAGTCTATCCTTGTGGGGATCATTTAAAACCAAACTAAAAGGAAAAGGAATATCAAGCTCTGCCGGATAGTTTGCCTTTGCCAAAATAACAAATGAAGCAAAACGGCAATTATGTTTTAGAGTTGAAGAAAGCCCCGGCCAAAACCCGCGTCCTGCAATAATCTCGCCATCATTTCCTCTTGTGTTGTGATTGGAACCTACAGTAGCCCCTGCAGCCATATTGGACTGACCTTGAATCATAGCTGCAACCAAAAAAGAGTTATTGTGGTGCTGTTCATGGTACGGAAAGATAAGAGCATTGAGAACTTCACAGCAAGAAACGGTAGAGTTGTCTCCGACTATAGAATGAATCAACCTTGTTCCGTATTTTAATTCACAGTTATTACCGAGAACAAAGCGGACTGCCTTTACTCCATAAAACACTCTGGAACCCAAGCCTATTATACCGTTTACAAGCTCTACTCCCTCCCCTATTTGCGAGGGCTCCTCAGCTGTTGATTTTATGGTTAAGTTTTTAAGTTTATTTGCTCCCTTTACATATACTGAAGAACCGAAATTAACATCTTTTATAATACGGCAGCTCTTTATTGCGGAATCGGAACCGACCTCACCGTAATAACCTCTTTTTGAGTCTTTAGAATTTTGAGTTATTTCTTCAAACTTTTTTATAAGAGCAGCGTCATCCCTATACCTTGCCCATAAGAAGGCATCAGCCGTAATCATATCATAAAAGGGGTAAACTTCCCTTCCTCCGGCCTCATTGAGTGCATCTATCGTTACCCTAACCTTTTCATCTTCTCCGTCTTTTACAAGACCCTCTCCGAATTTTGAATGGTTGGTCGTACACATCTCATCAATACGGCTCAAAATAACCCTGTCTCCTATTATATAATGTGAAAGATAGGCACAATAATGAATTGCACAGTTCTCCCCTATATCGCAGGAAATAATTTTACTGTTTGTAATACCTACGGGCACTGTAAAATCATGATATTTTAAGTAAAAATTTTGAGTTGAAGCAATGCGGACCAAACCGGCAAAAAGGCTGTTTGTTATCAAATCGGTGTCAAAAGGGTCTTCAACCAAGACCATCGACCAATCCGTACTGGAATTTCCGTTTTTTATCAAACGCTCAATTTCTTCCGAATCCAATTGACGGTACTTATGTTTTTGATAATTAGTTTGATTAAATCTTATATAATACTCGTCTTTACCGGCCGGTAAATATTTACCATCAATAAAATCATAACCGAAATCTTCGGATTTTATTATCTGCATTTTAGCCATAGGATTCTCCAGATTAAGCGTTTGTAAAAACACAAAGAAAAGTTAACGTTACAAAATAAACATAAGGACATCTCTCGGCAAAGCCGGTAAGCATCTCTCACCGGCTAATAAAAATAGGCTTTAAAACCGATTATTTTCCACTCGGTAAAAACGGAATCAAAGATTGAGCAACCGCATGAATAGGCATTGTCTGTACAATTATTTTTCCGGGACCGGTAACTTTCGTGTTAAATAAGCCCTCCCCGCCGAAAAGGATATTTTTTACACCTTTTATCATCTCTACTTCCATCTTACAGGTTTCTTCCATTGCTGCAAGATATCCCGTATCCAAAAGCATTGTTTCACCGGCACCCAAAGTATACTCTACTGCAGAACCGTCAATTTCAAGAAAAACCGTTCCGTTGCCTGAAAGTTTTTGCATTATAAAACCTTCACCGCCGAAAAATCCTGCACCCAGCTTTTTCTGAAAATGAATCGAAAGGTCAACACCTTCAGTTGAAGCTAAAAAAGCGGTTTTTTGTGCAATCAAGGAAGAACCCGAAGTGATTTCAAACGCTTTTATAGCACCGGGGAACCTTGAAGCAAAAGATATTTCTCCATCGGTAGTTGCCGTGTATTTGTTTAAAAATAAACTTTCTCCCGAAAACATCCTTCCGAGGGCTTTACCGACTCCTCCGGCAGATGTTTCCATAGAAATCCCTGAACTCATCCAAGCCATTCCGCCGGATTGAGTTATCATTTTCTCCCCTGCTCTAAGTTTACAAACAACGGCAGGAAAAGCATCTCCAATAATTTTGTATTCCATAAAAAACTCCTTAAAAAAGATTAAGATAAGAATACCTGCAAAAACTTACATTTTTGCAGGCTTTCATAAATCTAAAGCAGCTCCAAATGGAGCCGCATAAAATTACTTAGATTTTTTTGCAGTCTTCTTCTTGGCAGAAGAAGTCTTTTTAGCCGGTGCGGACTTTGCCTTTACAGCCTTTTTTTCAGTTGCCTTCTTTACAGCGGTTTTAGGCTTTGCTTTTGCAGTTTTTGCAGCTCCTTTTTTTTCGACAGCTTTAGGGCTTTTTGCCGGCTTTGCTGCAGCAGAGTTAGGTATGGGCTTAATCTTGGGTTCAAGCTTTATTCCTGCTTTTTCCGCATTCTCCAGTTCAACCTGTGCAATAGAAAGAAGAGCAATAGGTACTGAATATGACGAACACGAAACATAGTTCAATCCGGCTTCCATACAGAAGCGTACGTTTTCCGGTCTTGCACCATGTTCACCGCAAAGACCTAAGTGCAAATCGGGGCGGGTAAGTTTACCGCGCTGAATTGCTATTTCGATTAAGTCCCTTACGCGGCTGTCAAGCACGGCAAAGGGGTTTCCATCGATAAGGTCGTACATCGTGTAGTCAGGCATAAAGCTGTTAAAGTCATCTCTCGAAAGACCTAACGTTGTTTGAGTCAGGTCGTTGGTTCCGAAAGAGAAGAACTCTGCATATTTTGCAATCTCGTCAGCACTTAAGGCAGAAGCCGGAAGCTCAACCATAGTTCCAACCTTGTAATCAAGGTCTCCGCCTTTTACGGCAGCTTTTACCTCTTCGGCAATAGAAGCTATACCGGCATAGGTGTGTCCCTCAATTTTCTTTCCGTAAATGATTTGCTTTAATTCTCTAAAGTTCATTATAAGAGGAATCATAATTTCAGGCTTTACATCCACTTTTTCTTTTTTTAGCTTGTATGCGGCTTCAAAAATAGCCCTTATCTGCATAGCATAAATTTCAGGATAGGTTATTGCAATTCGGCAGCCTCGGTGTCCAAGCATGGGGTTAATTTCAGAAAGTTTTTCAATTTCAGCAGCTAAATCCTTTTTGTTTACCTTTTTCTTTTGAGTTGCCAAATATTTTACAAAACCGTCAAGCTCAGCATCATTATGAGGCAAGAATTCATGCAGAGGAGCATCCAATAAGCGGATAGTAACCTCTTTACCGTCCATAGCTTTAAAGATACCGTAGAAATCTTCCGTTTGTAGTTTTTGAAGTTTATCAAGAACCTTTTTTCTTTCAGTCTCGCTTGGAGCTAAAATCATTTCGCGGAAAGAATTGATTCTTTTTTCATTAAAGAACATGTGTTCGGTTCGGCATAAGCCTATACCATCGGCACCGAAGCCCAAGGCAAGCTGTGCATCACGAGGACTATCGGCATTGGCCCTTACATGGAAGTCGGACAAGAAACCTTTTGCAAGGCTTATAAAGTCTAAAAGGCCTGAGGTTTTAGGATCGGGTTCAATCAGGTTTGCTTCACCGAAATAAACGGTAGAATCCCCATAATAAGGAACATTGAGCGTAATATAATCGCCTTCGTTTATAGTAACACCTTCAATAACGGCCTTTTTTCCGCTTATTTTCATATCGGGACGTACAAGAGATATTTTGCCGTACTGTCGGGCAACAACGGAAGCATGGGCTGAATAACCACCTTCATTCGATATAACACCGGTAGAAACTTCAATACCCTTTACGTCTCCTGCGTAGGTTGCAGGCATACATAGAATACATCTTGTGTCCATGCCCTGGAGTTTTGCAGCTCTTTGAGCTTCAATAAGCGAGTCGGCTGTAAAATATACCCTTCCTACAGCAGCTCCCGGAGCTCCTGCAATACCGCCTTTTGAAGACTTTAAGCCTTTTGTACTCATAATGTCGATTACAGGATGTAAAATCTCGTTTAACTGACCGGGTTTAACGGCACGTACAACATACTCGGCATCTACAATCTTTCTGTTGTATAAATCAAGCAAAATCTGAACCATTGAGATGGTGCTCTTAGCTTCAACCGATTTTTGTTCAATAAGCCAAAGTCTTCCGGCTTCAATAGTAAATCGAATATTGCGGATATCTTTTGTATAATCTTCAAGCTGCCATGCAATCTTCTGTAGGTGCTTTAAATATTCCGGCTTTATTGAATTTATATCCTTACCTTTAGCATCAACTTCATTGAATTTTTCGGCAAAGAACTGACCTTGCAATTTTTTCTCGCCGTTTACAATGTTGCGGCTGAAGAAAGAACCTGAGTATGAATCTTTTCCGTAGTTTCCATAAACCATGGGTTGAATCAAAAGAGCCGTGTCATGATCCGTGTCTTCTTCAAGGGTTAAAAGTTTACCGATAAGGCGGATTGATTCTTCAAGCTGAACTTTGCAATCATCAAAAAAGCGTGACGGCAAAAGTCCGGCATATTTGTCCATAATAGCACCGGGTTTTAGGCTGATTTTAGGCATTTTCATAGTACTTTTGATTTCTTTTAATGCCCGCTCTAAATCCTTAACTTTTGTTTCGTTTTTTTCCAATTCTTCTATTTTTAGAACAACGATCAGAATACCGTTAAGCAAAAACAGAACTTCACTTGCCGCAAAATCTTCACCAACATTTTCTTGGAATCCTATTACCGTATCTTTGGTAAGACCGAAGTTATGCAGGGTCGGATAACTTGTTATAAGCATATTGGGAGAAATAACCAATTTTAAAAGCAATGGAGATTCATCATCACCGTATGTTTTCTTTACTTCCGTACCGAATTTGCTTAAATATGGGGCTATTTCGGAGTATATATTTGCATCACCGATATCTTGTACAACTGAAGCATCAATTATGATACCCGGCAAGATGGGAAGTTTAAGCTCTGCAAATTCGTTTGCCTGTCTTCCTCGGATACCCAATAAGTTTTTATCAACTTTTTTGCCGACGGTTTCTTTACTGTTAAAAAAATGTATATTGTTCGATATTTTCACTTTTTACTCCTTAAAATAGATTTAAAACTGTATCAGGCGAGCCGCGCAAAAAAGCTTCAAACATGGGGCTGGCACCTTGCCTAAAATATTTTGACAACTTTGAAAGATCGTTTATTTCTTGTGCAGAAACGGCAAACTGGATTGTACTTCCATGCTTAACCTTTCCCCACTTAAATAAGGTATTTATATCTACAATACGCTCTCCGTCATAGTAAACCATAACTTCGGCATCTTGATATTTTGCAGTATAACTTCGGATAATTCTTTTCCATGCTTCAACGTTTCCGTTATGGAAGAGCTCGTTTGAAACAGGAACAGAAACAAGCTGAGACATCTTCTTGGGGCCTGTAGCTATGGCAGATGGGCGTTCCAAGTGTGAAGGTGCGGAACTTGCTTGAACCTTTGCAGCAGGAGCAGATGGGGCAGGAGCTTTTCTACCCGGCTTTTTGGCAACAGCTTTTTTAACTTTTACAGGAGCAGCCTTTTTGGGCTCAACATATACAAAGGGACCTGTTTTTACCGATGCAGGAACCGAGCACGCTTTCTTTTCAAACAGTTTTTTAATGGCAGAAATAACGGAATTTGCAAGAGCTGCATCAACTGTACCTCTGTCTTGTTTTCCTACAAAAATAAGCAAAAGCTCATTTTTTCTAAATCCTTGAATAACTTGGGCAGCCGCAGGATTTTTTGGGTTTACAACAATAAAACCCAAATCAGGGTGATCGTAGCCGAAAACCAAATCAATACCTGTCCATTTGGCAAGCTCTGCAACAAAAGATGAAGCATCATCTAAAATAAATTTCAAATTTTCAGATACAACTTTATAATTCCATTTATCAAGAAGAGAAACAGAAAGGATTGATCTAACTTGTTCAGGTTTTATCGTTTGTTCCCTTATCATAAGATTTATCTTGTCGGCAACATTCTCTTTAGGATTGCAATCATCTAAAATCTCGATAACAGACTGAATATGTTTAACCGAAGTGTTAAAATCAGTCTTTTTAGCAAGCGGAACAAAAAAATTAGTCATATTAACCATAATTACTCCTTTTTTAAGCAAAAGCCCCCGAAACGGGGTTGTTCCAGGGGCTTAAATTTTTAATCAGTTAAGCTCTAAAATCCTAAATTAGATTTCTTTAATTCCTGACTTAGCCTTTCGTCTGCCTCGTCCAGAATCAACAGAGCCTGCTTTTTTTGCCTTAACAGCACCTCTCTTGGAGCCTCGGCGTTTAGCAGGAGCACTTACAGCCTCAGCTGCGGGAGCTTCAATGGCAGGGGTGCTGTTCAACATATCGATAAACTGAGAGCGGCCGGAAGCCTCACCGGCTTTAGGATCATCCTCGGCAGCTGCAAAGCTTTGTGCAATATCGGCACGAACTGTGGATCGTCGGCGGCTGAATGAAGCAAATGCAGCATCGGCAAAGCCTTTTGATACACCGTGCAAGAATTCGTTGAGCACGTTAGCCATTCCGTCCAATGTAGCCTTCTTTCTCTTGATTGATGTGATATCAAGATCAAGCAAAAGACCGGGCTGAATGTGGAAGGGGTTGATTAAATAATCGAATTTGTTGAATTCGGCTTCTAAGAAAGAAAGTCTGTCTTCGATAACGCGTCTTTCGATAGGATACTGATAATCATATAAATCCTTCATTCTCTTGCGCATAATAATAATCTTCTTGCGGAGCTTATCCTTTTCGTAGACATAGGTTCTATTCATCTTTTCAACTTCTGTTTCGGGAGGCTTAACAAAGGAGATTTCATCCCAAACATGAGCCGTATCTTCGTATACGGGTTCACCTGAGGGCTCTTTGTACTTTCGCTTGATGAATTTCTTGTACCTATCTGCCAAATCATCGAAGTCTGAGAGCTTTGTCATAAACTTGGATTTGTCATAATTAGCTCTTACTACGTCCCACAAGTGCTGAATTTCCGTTTCGAAAGAGCTCATCATTACTTCATAAGCCTGTCTTTCTGCGATTAATTGAGCATTGTCATAGTACTTGAGGCGGATTTGATATCTTTCATCAGGAAGATTGGAAATATCGGTGTCATCATATTCGCGCAAGATAAGCTCACGGGCATTCTTTAAGTTTTCGATGTACTGATACCCCATCTTTGATGTATCAAGAATTGAGGTAATCGAGTTAATAGCTGTGTTAAATCCGCGATTTCTGATGTTTTCAAGGTCGATAATCTTTTTGATGTTTTCTCTGATGTTAAGCTGATCAAAGGTCTCAGGATCAATTTCAGCTCTCAAATTGTTGATTCTTTCCATGAGCTGCTTTGATACTACATCGTATCTCTTGCTCTTTGGATTCTCAACATCATCATCAGTTATATCCGATACCTTATCAATTTTTGTGAAAATAATTTCACCATCCGATAACTCATCTAAGCCCTGATCGATTCTCCGATCTTTAACTTTTTCGATTTCCTTATCGATAACATCCATAAAGTGATTCGACAAGAGGTCCTTGATAAGATATTCAACAGTTGCCTGATACTGGAAGATAGGACTGATTAATTCGGAATCAAGGATGTTTACTGAAAGTTTAACATCAGTTACAGTCTTAGGCTTGTAAAGGCTGTCTTTAAAAGCACATTTTACGATTGAGTAAGCGTTTTCACCTCGAACAAATGCACCTACGTCCGTCTTCTGCCTTAACAATGAGTTTGTTAAGGTTTCCAAATCGTTAACACCGCGCTGTACGTGGCCCTGTAAGTGTCCGTACATGTTTACAATCGACTTTTCAATTTCGCCTGTGTTAAACTTGTCAGCACCTCCGACTGCATCAAGAAGGGTAGCGATTTCTTTCGGAGTATAGCGGTCTAAAACCTTCATTTCCTCCCGATCGATAAATCCGCGAACCTTTTTGAGCATTTCATCTTCAGCCGTTACCATGTATCGGTTGAACATGTTCTGGTAGTTCTGGTTAAAGTAGTTATACAGCTTTTCCTTAACACCGCCCATTACGTCCAATCTTTCAAGGACTTCTTTGGGAAGTTTTGTGGTCAAGTGGTGTAACACTTTATTTGTTTCTTCTTCAATCAGCTGATTTACTTCTTTCTGCTGATCTCGATAGTCTTGAGCCAACGAGTTTCTTGAACCGACAGCACTGGGCTTTTCGGGATGGAACACATTAGGGCTCTGTGGTAGATCTAAATTTGCCATTCTTAACTCTCCTTACTTTTAGCAATTTTATTTGATTACAATATATATCAC
>CAJPPE010000008.1 GCA_905372345.1 uncultured Treponema sp.
GGTTTGGGAACCGCGTTCGTATCCCCCGCAACCGTTATCGTTACTTCAACATGCGATACTGTAATCGGCTGTGATTCAGAATAAACCGTTGTGTCCGAATTAAACTGATGATTTGCAGGTATTTCCTGTCCCGATTCATTATTAAATTTCCATGTTTTATTTTCATAGCCGTCAGTATAATTTATTTTATCGTTTGCCAAAAGCTTAATGTCTTTCCATTTTGTGCCGGGATCTACCGGAAAAGTATGGTCGGCTTTGGGAACAGCATTTGTATCCCCCGCAACCGTTATCGTTATTTGCGCTGGCGTTGAACCGCCGCCGGTTCCGCCGCCTTGCTGCGGTGAAGACGGCACGGAGCTGTTTCCTACAGGATTTTTGCAGCTTGCAAAAAAGGCCGCAAGCGTTATAACGGCCGTTGTAATCAATAATATCTTTTTCATAATTTCTCCTTAATCCTGTGCCCGCCTTTGTGCAGACAAGCGGATAATTTTATCTATATGCCAGACCCGGGTTAGTTGTTATTGTCAAAAAATCAGTGGAACCCTTTAACTGTACCGTTATTTTAAGATTCGTTTCATTCCGTTTTTTATTCAAAATTATATTTTCTATAAAAATTGATTTTCCGTTTCTAGTCAACGAAGCCCCAAAATGCCTGCATCCCAATTGTGAAGCCAGATTATCCATTCCATTTACGCACAACCAAAAAGGCTTACCTGAACTGTTGGGCAGAGGATTGGTAATGGGATTAGGGGTAATAGTTCCATTGTTATTATCCACTTTCAGTAAAGGGTAGTTTTCAAAAGACTTTTCTTTCCAAGCCTGTACATCTGCAGGTAAAGGATTAAGGTTAGAATTAACTGCAAAAAAAACTTGTTTGTTTAATTCAGCTGCACTAGTTATTTTTGCAAATCCCGATTTTTTTATCTCTTTAATTGCCGTAATACCGCTTTGATCTGCAATTTGCCGCTCGGTTGCAATGCAAAGATTTATCTTAAGCGTACCTGTGTAGTCATCGGCATCGATTCCGCCGTGTTTAGGCTGAAAGGCGCCGTACGAAATATTAAGTGCAAGGTGTTCATTTGCATCTTTACTCTGATAAAGATCGGCATATTTTTTAACCGCATCTGTAAATTCTTTAGTAAAAAGATTTGCCGGCGCTTGTCCTGATTCTTTTGCAAAAGCATAAAAAGAAGAAGCAAATTCCTTCGAATCGACTTTTACGGCAATGTCGGCAGTTTTATCCAAAATATATTTGAACACATCTTGCTCGGTAAAATAGTCTTTTGTCAGCTGATCCTTTAAATGAGTAAACTCAAAATCTGTGCTATCGGTAAGCGTTTCCGTTCCGCCTTCGGTGAGTTTTCGGAACACAATTTTAACACTCGGCTGAACCCATACTTGTGTTCCTGTCGCTTGAGCTTTTGCCGTCAGCGTATAGCCATCGTGCTCGCCTAGTTCTATAGGGGTTGTACCGTCATTCAGCAAAAACGATAACTTTTTTACAAGCTTTTTTCCGCTCGGGTCTTTCTTTACTTCCGTAATATATTTTTCAAGCGAATAATTGTGTTCTATAGCGTCGTCCAAATTAAGCTCGCAACTGCAAAGCGATTGTATCGTTTTCCCTGCAATCGGGTGCGTAAAGCCGGTTAAATTAAAAGTTTTTTCAAAAGGTCTTCCGCTTTTTCTACCCTTTAATTTTACGGTAAAAGTTCCCGCTTCGTCGTCATAGCTTACTGCCGTCTTTTGGGTAAATGTAATTCCGCCTGCCGGTGTGCCGGTTGCAATCTTTTTAGCGGCTGCCGAAGCGGTAATGCTGCCTTTTACAAGAGAAAATGCGGAAAGCAATTCCGCTTCCGTCAATTCAATCGGGCTTTGCGGCATGTGAGGATTTGTTCCCGAATTTTCCGTACCTGAAGGTTTACCCTGTTGAGGACAGCCTGTTACCGCCAGCACAAAAAACAACAGTGCTGCCGGCAGTATCAGTTTTGTTGTATTTTTCATATTTACTCTCTATATTTTAAGGTTAATTCACACAGATTAGTTACAGTAAATGTAGTGAATTTTTTCTAAAATGTCAAGTAAACGAAAACCTGCCTTCTTGACAACTCCGTCATAAAAGGATAAGCTGTTTAATGTGAATGAGGCCTTTTGGCCTAAATTCTATCCATAAGAAAGGGGGAAAAGTGAAAAAGTTTTACATTGCGGCAAATTGGAAGATGAATATGAATAGGGCTGAGGCCAAACAGCTTGCAACAGAAATGAAGGCCGGCCTAAAAGACGGCAAGAACAAGTACATGATAGCTCCTTCATTTACTCTTTTGCAGGAACTTGCGGCCGTCCTTAAAGGCTCCAATATCTTGCTGGGTGCTCAAAATATGGGCTTGGAAGAAAAGGGTGCTCATACGGGAGAGGTTTCCGTTCTTCAGCTTTTGGATGCAGGGGTTCAAGCCGTAATTTTAGGTCATTCCGAAAGAAGGCACATATATAAAGAAACCGATGATTTTATCAATAAAAAGGTAAAACTTGCCTTAAAACACGGGTTGGAAGTTATTCTCTGTGTAGGAGAGCTTCTCGAAGAACGTGAAGCCGGACATGCCGAAGCTGTATGCGAAAGGCAGATTAAAAAAGGGCTCGCAGAGGTTTCTGCACAAGATTTGCATAAGGTAACGATTGCTTATGAGCCTGTTTGGGCAATAGGAACGGGAAAAAATGCAAGCCCTGAAGATGCAGATGCTATTCACTCTTCAATAAGAAAGACCTTAGCTGCTCTTTACGGTGAAAAGGCTGCTAAAGAGGTGATGATCCAGTACGGCGGCTCTATGAAGCCTGAAAATGCTGCCGGTCTTTTAAAAAAGCCCAATATTGACGGGGGGTTAATAGGCGGTGCCAGTCTTAAAACGGAAACTTTTTTGCCCATAGCCTTGTTTTCCGAGTAAAATCGGCAAAACTGAAAACGATTGATTAACATCTTCGTTCTCTACTTGAAAAAATGAGAATAAAATGTTAGTATCTTAAAAGCTGTGATAGTTGTTTAGCTTTACAGTATAATAAAATAACTTAAATTGGAGGGTTATTAAGATGAAAAAGAAATTTTTTGCAATTAGTATTATGGCTTTCTTGGCTTTGGCTGTTTTTGCCGAAAATGCGGCAAATGTAACGACCAAAACACAGAAAATTGAGGTTAAAGACAGGCCGTCTGCCGTAATGTATTGGACAAAGATGGATGTTCCCGGATTGGAAAATCAGGTTGAGTTTTACCTTACATATGAAGAAAATAACGATACCTATGATGAAGCTGTCTGCGAAAAAATTATTATGGAATTTATCGCCGAATATAAAAGAACTAACGTTTTTTCAAAATTTGAAGTTGAAGATCTAAAAGCTGCTTCAATAGGAAAAACAAAGACAACAGTCTTAAAACGGATTATTTTTAGAAAAGTCCGCTAAAAATTCAATAGGAGCTATTGAAACTTTTCCGTTTTTACTGTATTCTGTAGGGCATATTTTTATAATTGGAGTTAGATTATGGGTGGTTTAGGTATTACTTTGTTAGTACTTTTTGTCATAATTTGTGCGATTATTATCTTTTTGGTTTTATTACAAAACGAAGAAGGCGATAGTTTAGGCGGCCTTTTTTCGGGCGGAAGCAACTCAGCCTTCGGCTCAAAATCGAGCAATGTATTAACAAGGGCTACTTATGTTGTTGTTGCCCTGTTTTTTGTAACGACCTTTTTATTGGCCCTTATTACAAAAAGCCCATCGGATTCAGGTTTATCCGAAGAGGCAATGAAAAAACAAACCGAAACTTCAACCGAATGGTGGAAAACCGACAGCGGTTCTACGGATAATGCCGACGGAGAAGGCAAAAAAGACGGTGAGTAGTCAAAAAAGAGATACCGATAAATCCGGTATCTCTTTTTTTGCGTGAATTTATGTGTTTTATATTTAATTTGAAAGAAAAAGTATTAAATAAGGTCTAAAGCCCTTGACGGAATTCCTTTTTTCCATTTACAATAGACTACTAGAGGTTTATATTTGGAAGACGCATATACAATAGTGTTAAAAGATGAACAAGTGCTTTCCGCTCTTTGCGGTGCCAATGACAGAAATTTAGATTTTTTTGAGCAATATCTTGGGGTTCCTGTCGTGTGCAGAGGTAACGAAGTGAGCGTGTTAAGTGCCGATGATGAGGTTTGCAAGAAATTTCAACATCTGGTTGATAAGGCTGTAAATTCTTCGGAAATAAAGTCTGAAAATTCATCGGAATATATCGAATCTCTGATTTCTACAATAAACGTTTCCGATAAGCAGGATATTTCTTCAGGCTGTATCCATATTCCGAGGGGAATGCGTTCCGTATACCCTAAAAATCCTCATCAGCTGGAGTTTATCAATTCTATTCGTAATAACGATATAAGTTTCGGCCTTGGAGCCGCCGGTACGGGAAAAACCTACTTGGCTGTTGCTTGTGCTCTTCAAATGCTGATGTCCCGTCAAATGCGTAAGATTGTTTTTACAAGACCTGTTGTAGAGGCCGGAGAGAGTTTGGGCTTTTTACCCGGCGACCTTGTTCAAAAGATAACTCCCTATTTAAGACCTCTTTACGATTCTATAGAAATTTTAATGCCTTTTGAGCTTATACGCCAGATGGAGGAATCCAATATGATAGAAGTAGCTCCTTTGGCTTATATGAGGGGGAGAACCCTGCATAATGCCGTTGTAATTTTAGACGAAGCTCAAAATACTACCAAAGAGCAGATGAAGATGTTTTTAACGAGAATGGGTGAGGGTTCCAAGCTCATCGTAACCGGCGACCCTTCTCAATCCGATATAAGCTCAGCTAAAAATTCGGGTTTGGTGCATGCTGCAAATCTTTTATCGAAAATTCGAGGGATCGGTATCGTGCAATTTTCTTCGGAAGATGTTGTACGCCATTCTCTTGTTCAAAAAATAATTAAAGCCTATGACAAAGAATAAAAAAGACAGTAAATTTAAAGAAAAAATATCTTCTCTTGGTCTGATACTTAAAAGAAATAAGGCCTTTGTGATTGCGGTTGCTGCCAGCTTTTTGGTTTTGGCTGCAATGATTTTTTTTAATGCTTATGAAAATTCGGGCCTTTCAAACTTGACTATTTCGGATTTTGAGGTCGGAATGGTTGCTGATAGAGATATAATCTCAAACCGAAGTATTGAAGCTGTTGATGAAAAAGCAACAGAAATAAGAAAACTTGCCGCTAAACATTCAGTTAAAGCTGTTTTTTATAAAGATAACTCGGTTTCTGAGCAAATGATAAGAGAATATTCCGAATTTGCGGGTTATGTAATCGGGCTAAAAGATACATCAAAGAGTTTTACAGCTTTTAAATTTATGTTTATGGAAAAATATCCCGTTCTTATTTCGGAATATGTTTTGGAGCGTATATATAAATCTAAGAATTTTGATGAAGTCAGCTCTCTTGCATTGACTGTGCTAAAACAACTTTTTGATATGGGTATTGTCGAGCTTCCTCTTACAGGTATTGAGGATTTAAGTGATACCGAGATAAATTTGGGCATAAATGTAAATCAAAAACTGTCTTATACAAATGTATTTTTGGCTGATATTGTTTTACCGGAGCGGCTTCAGGAGCAAGTTAAAACTTTTCTTTCCGATGTTAAGCAAGCCGGTTTTGAAATAGATGTGTTTAACATTATACAGCCCTTTGCCCAGCCTAATATTTTGTTTGATACGGAAGAAACAGAAAAAAGAGTAGATGAAGCCTTAAAAAAGGTTGTTCCGGTAAAAATAAATATAGAAAAAAATCAAAAGATTATAAGGAGTGGTTTTATAATATCTGAAGATGCCTATACACGCCTTAAAGTTTATGCATCTGACGGCATACATATAGATTTTAGCCGGATTGCAGCTGCCTTAGTTTTTTTAAGTTTATCTCTTATAACAAGTCTTTTTTTATTTTCTCAAAAAATTATAGGACAAGACTTGGATTTTAAATTTAATTTACTTATTTTAATCTCTTTCGATTTGATTTATATCTTGGTTCTTTTTATTTCAAGACTTTCAATATTTTCATATCCTCTTGATATTGTTCCCATATTACCTGTTACTTTTTTGACTATGTTGATTACGGCTTTAATTTCAAGAAAAATTTCGGTGTTTTCCGTTTTTGTTTTTTCTCTTGCCGTTTTCGGTGCAACAGGATTTAAAATTCAGCCGGCACTGTTTGCCATTCTTTCAGGCCTTGCCGGAGCCGGTATGGTGAATATTAAGGGCAGAAGAATGGATTTAATTCAGACTGCCTCGACTTTAATATTGGTACAGCCTATAATTTCTCTTTGTATGTTTTTGATTTTTCCCGGGTCGGCAGGCGATAAATCAATTCTTTTGCTGGGTTCGGCGGCAAACGGCTTTATAAGCGGAATCCTTGTTTTAGGTTTTTTACCTATTTTAGAAACATTGATGAATGTACCGACTAATTTTAGACTGATGGAATTATCCGATCTTAATTCTCCTATAATGAAAAAAATGCTCATAAGTGTTGCGGGAACCTATAACCATTCGATGATGGTTGCATCCTTGGCTGAAAGTGCCTGCCGTGAAATAGGAGCAAATTCGATTTTAGCCCGTGTAGGAGCTTATTATCACGATATAGGAAAGATGGAGCAGGGCGAATACTTTGTAGAAAATCAGACAAATTATAATAAGCACATGGATATAAATCCACGCCTTTCGGCTACTGTAATAAGAAGTCATGTAAAGCTAGGTATAGAAAAAGCAAAGCAATTACGGCTGCCCGAGGCTGTTATAGATATAATAGCGGAGCATCACGGAAACAGCTGTATATACTATTTTTATTCAAAGGCAAAAGAACTTGATCCCAATGTAGATATCGAAGATTTTTGTTATCCCGGAATACCTCCGCGCTCAAAAGAATCGGCTGTTGTTATGCTTGCCGATATAGTTGAAGCTGCATGCCGCACCTTGGAAAAACCTTCGGTTCCCCGTTTGGAAAAATTTATTGATGAGCTGGTTTCGGGAAAAATAGAAACCGGTCAGCTTGATAATTCTGAATTGACTTTCCGCGAAGTCAGAATGATCAAGGCCGCCTTTGTAAAAATTTTAGCAGGTTACTATCATTCCAGAATAGAATATCCGAATCAAAAGAATGTTGATGATGAGGATGATGCAAAAACTCAAAATAAAAACGGTCAAAAAACAGAGGCTGAAACTAATGAGGAACAGCCTCAAAAGGAAAATAATAATGTCTAATTCGATTAGTGTTTCATTTAATGATGAACCTCCGGGGTCTATAGACCCTGTAAGAGTTGAAAATTTTATATCTGAAGTTCTAAACGATCTAAACTTAAAAAATTGGGATATTTCTTTGTTGTTTTGTGATGATGCCTTTATTCAAAACCTTAATAAACAATACAGGGATATTGATTCGCCGACAGATGTTCTTTCCTTTGAGCAGGGGGACGAATATTTTGACGAAGCCGGTGAAACAAGGTTTATGGCAGGAGATATAGTTATAAGCCTTGACAGTCTCCGTTTTAATGCCGAAGAATTTAATGTAGAAATAAATGAAGAGTTAAAAAGACTGATTGTGCACGGCATTCTACATTTGAATGGAATGGATCATTCGGATAATTCTCCGGAACAAGAAATGCTTAAATTTCAAGAAGAATTACTTATGCAATATAAAAATATGGAAATTTATCGGGTATAGTTATGGGTATAATAGATTTATTTAAAAAGAAACGAAATGTAAATAATATTTTAAAAGAAGGCTTAAACGACGAAAAAAGGGATATGATACGCGGTGTTGTCGACTTATCCGATACGGCGGTAAAAGAGGTTATGATTCCGCGTATTGATGTTGATTTTTTAGCCCTTGATACGCCTGGCGATGAAATTTTAGACAGAATATCGGAAAGCGGCCACTCCCGTTTTCCCGTATATGATGAGTCAATCGATAATGTTATAGGTATTCTTTATGTTAAGGATATTATTAAACTTTTAACAAAAAATCAAAAAATTGAGCTTGATAAGATAGTGCGCCGAGCATTTTTTGTTCCTGAGTCAAAAAGAATCGATGCTCTTTTAGCCGAATTTAAAAGACGACATGTTCATATTGCTGTTGCCGTTGATGAATACGGCGGCGTTTCAGGCATTGTATGTATGGAAGACATCATAGAAGAGATTGTAGGCGATATACAGGATGAATTTGACAATGAGGGTGAGGATATTACCGAAATAGCCTCAGGGGTTTGGCTTTGCGATGCCCGTGTCGATCTGGACGACCTTGCCGAAACAATTAAAAGCGATGCCTTGCCTGTAGACGAGTTTGAAACCTTGGGAGGTTTTGTGTTCGATCTTTTCGGAAAAATACCTGCCAAATATGAAAAAACAGCTTGGAATGATTTTGACTTTATTGTTCAGGATATGGACGGCCACAAGGTTAAGACCGTTAAAATTGTTCACAACAAAAATTCTATGCAAAATTAGGGAGGGAATGTATGAAAAAGACTTTTTTCGGATTTATGTTTATTGCTTTATTTTCGGCCTCTTTATTCTGCAACCCTGCAGATTTGTATCAAAAAGGGTCCGAATATCAGGCTAATGAAGATTGGTACGGGGCTATTGAAATGTACCAATCCGCTTTAAAGGAAAACCCTTCCTATAATTTGGTATATCAGGGCTTAGCCGAATGCTTTTATGCTCTTGACGAATATGACCAAGCCTTATCCTTTGCAGAGTCAGCCCGAAAATATAAAAAAGATGATCCCGATTTACAAAACCTCCACGGCTTTATTTTGGTAGGTCTTGGAAAGATAGATGCGGCTAAGACCCTTTTTAATGGGGTTTTAAAAAAATATCCCAACAATCCCGAAGCCCGTTTCGGTTTGGCTGAAATAGAGGTTTCCCAAGGAAAGCTCTATCTTGCTTCCGAGATGTATAAGCAAAACCTTCAGCGTCAGGGCGAAAACAGAAAGGCTCTTCTTTCTTTAGCCCTTGTAAGTTATGAGGCCGGAAATGTTAAGCAGGCCGAAGATTACATAAACCGAGCCTTAAAATACCATGGCGATAATCCTCAGGTTCATTATTTTGCAGCCTATTTACATTCCCTTGACGGAAAACTTGAAGAGGCCGAAGGACGTATTTATTCGGCTCTTAAATTAAAAGAAGATTATGATGAGGCTTATGCCCTGCTTGCTTCCGTCTTATATGCTCAAAAGCGTTACGAAGAAGTTATAAAGATTTCCGATATGAGGATTTCAAAAAAAAGAGACAGGGCTGATGCATGGTACTTAAAAACTTTGAGTTTAAGGCGGCTTGCACGATACGGTGAGGCCATAAACGCCGCTAAGGTGGGGCTTTCCTTGGATGCCGACGATGAAATAATGCGCTGTCTTTTAGAAGAGCTTGCCATAGAAAATTTGAATTTTGAAGATTCTTTCCGTATGGAGCTTTCAAAATACCACGCAGAAAAAGCTCTCGGATTTTTCCGCCGAAATATGACTGAGCAAGCCCTCTATGAGTATAGGCGAACCTTGAAGATATATCCTTATGATGTTGAAAGCAGGGAAGCCTATGCCGGTATTTTGCTCCGTCTCGGTTATCCCGAAAGATATTTGGAACAAATGCTCTTTATTCAGTCCATAGTAAAGAGCAATACAAAGGTAAATGATGCGGTTGAAGCTTATGAAAAACATCTTTTAAGTTCCATTCAATCAAAGTGGCGTATAGATCCCCTTTATTTGGATAAGGCCCACATATCCATAGGTTTATTTTATACCATGGAAAGCTCAAATGTTTTACATCCTGAAGCCGAGCGTATAACTCAAATTCTTACCTCGGATATTTTTTCTTATAATCCCAGAATCAAAATAACTTCTTATTCGGATAAGCCTGTAACTTACAGGGAGGCTTCAAAAAAATCGCGTACGGCAAATGAGGACTATTTCGGCATTATAAGGCTCAAAGAGAATAGAAGGGATATTCAAATCATATTGGAGCTTTATGTTTCGCGTACCGGTTCTCCCGCAAAAACATTTACGGTTTACCGTTCAGGCAATGACCGTTTTTCAAACGGTATAAGGCGGCTTTCTTCAATGCTTAATGAGGCAATGCCCATTGTAGGCAAGCTCATAAGCCGCTATCAAAATGAGGCCGTTATCGATATAGGAAAACATGATTCGGATTTTAAGGATTTAAAAATTGCCGTTATACGCAAGGACCGCTTGGTTATCGAAAAAGAAGGCCTTGGCATGGTCTTTGACCCGTCCGATCTCTTGGGTTATTTTGAGCCTTCAAAGTCGGAGGAGAATTTGTCCGAGGGCATTTTAAAGAGAAACGGTTACTATGATAGAATGAATGCCGGCGATTCGGTAATTCTTGTTAGCGAAAATACAAAAGAAAAAGCTGCGGAAGATTATACGAATTCCTATCAAAAAAATTCTTTATTGCTTTTACTTCTTAGGAGAATTCGCTAGCGAAAATTCGCTGGCGAAGAATTAATTCAATTCGCAAGCGGAGAACTGAACTAACTCAATTCGCCAGCGAAGGATTAATTCAATTCGCCAGCTCTACAAGACAATAATGCGACCATTCTTTTGCCTGAGACGGATATAGGTCTTGGGCCGTTAAAAATTCCAATAAGGCCTTGTCATATAGGTTTTGGAAAAATAGGGTCTGTCCTATATAAAAATGCGTTCTTGCGGAAACTCTGGAGGTTCTGCGTATTCTTAAAAAATTGGTCAGCTCAACATTACATTTTTGCCAGTTTTTTGTATAAAAATATTCTTTTAGAATTCTTTGTAATTCCATGCTCTCACCTCCGTCAGGAGTTCTTTTGTCATCAGGAAAAACGTAGGGCTCAAGTCTTTGAGAAGAAATAATAAACTCTCTAAAATCCCTTTTTTCTGCCGTAAGAGCATTTATAAGGGTTTCGGTTTGAGAAGAAAAAAACTCGGTTCTTTTTTTTATTTGCTTTTCAGGGTTTAAAAAAGGCAGAGGAATAGGGCGGTTTTGCAGCGCAATACTTTTTTTCTCTTGTTCTTCAGGAGAAGCGAAGACTTCGACAGGGCTGTTGATTGTATTTATTCCGTTTATAAATTGAATTTTGCCTGAAGCGATTTCGTTTTCTTCGGCAATGGCATAGTAATAGGGAATTCCGGGAATAGGGTAGTCAAAAAAGGGAAGTCCGTCATCGGTTATATTTGCAATAGGGACGGCTTCGGCTAGAGAGCTTATTGACGAAAAGCCCGTTGTTGACCTGTAAAGAATTAGATTTCTGCCCTCAGGTTTTGCTTTCCAGCTGATCATTACGGATTTTTCTCTTGTAAGAATCGAAAATGAGAGAAAGGCAAAGTCCTCATTTTTTTGCAGCTCTTGAGGATTTTCCGCAAATTCTATCTTTTCCGAACCCGTTTTATCGGGTTTTACATCCGGCAAAATTTGCGACAGTTCATTTTCGCCGACAAGGCTTTCCTCGGCAAAAGCGGCTTTTTCTGCAAAGCAAAAAGATGCAACAAATAAAAATATAATAAACCCTTTCTTCATATCTTATATTTTCGGCCTTTTTTTAAAAAAAATCAAGAGCCCGATACCGTTTCTCTTCTATATAGACACCGGGTAACCTTGGTTCTTTTTAGCAATATGAGCCCGCTACTATGGATAAAACATTAAAATTGTGATATTATATACTTAAGATTAGACCTACAGGGTGTTTTTTTCCTTAAAATAAGGAGGATATGATTGAGAAAACTTTTAACTTTTTTGACAACTTTAACAGCGGCAGTTGCCGTAATTGTACTTTTTACAGCCTGCGAGCAATTTCTGAAAGATCCGGAGGATTTTTTAAGTTATTGGGCGAGTGAAGCCTTTGTTAAAGACCACAGCATAGGTGCGGTAGCTAGACCGGACGAAGCGGGTGTGCCTTGTGTCAGCTCTTCAGACGAGGTGCATATTATGCTTACAGTGCATAACCCGAAAAACTTTCCGCTCGTTATGCCGACTTCTTTGGAACCTGCGGGCATTGTCGAATTTAAAGAACTTTCCCAACAGCCTACGGAAGGAACCCACTATGTACTGGGGCAAACCGCTCCCGGCAGGCTGAAGCTTACATATAAAGAAGCCTTTTTACAAGAATACGAACAAGGTTCAGGCAGTTTAAACCCGACTATCACCCTTAAGGCTACAGACGGCAGGGTATTTAAGAAAACCTACACCTTCGGCATAAAATCGAACACCCCGCCGCCAAAACCGGCAGTCGTGCTTGCAAAACAGACTAACGCTTCTCCTAATTATTACGTGCTCTGCATAGATACAAACGATTTGGGTGCTCTTTCTGCCTTTGTAAACGGAAAATATATCCATGATGATATTGCATACGTTACCATAAACGGAACATCATACGGCTTAGAAATGAACGATACTCATAACGGCTTTAGCAAAAAACCGACGGCAGCACCATTTCTTGAAAACGGTACAGGACTTATGGCGGTAGGCAGTGCACAGCTACCGGAAGCGAGCCCTTGGGTTTTATACTACAAAACGAACATACAAATAGGACCCGGCAACCCGGAAACATCGTACACCGTAACCTTGATCGACAAAGGAGGCGTTACTTCGGATGAGGCTGCCGCAACGATAGAAGCGAACAGTTCAACTCACACCGTAACATTCAAGGTTGTAGACGAAGAGGGCGGAACACTGACAGGCTCATACGGCTATACTTCCCAAATAGCAAGCGGAAGCAGTACTGCAACCCTTACCGTACCGCGAGGCGAAAATGTAACCTTTGCCGCGGCGCCCGCTCTCGGTTGGGAAGTTGACAGCTGGAGCAGTAATGTAAACGTAGACTCAAGCGACAACAAAAAGGCAACTCTTTCCAACGTAAGCGACGATGTAACCGTAACGGTCGAGTTTGAAAAGGTGACAGCCATAGCAGGAACCAATAATTTTGCGTGGAAGTTGTTAAAAAAAGCCGTCGAAATCGCTAACGATGGTGCCACCATCACCATAGACGGCAAAATAAAGGCGACATCCGGCGAGAATGCGGGCGAAATCGAAATAACCACAAACCTCACGATAGAGGGCAAAACCGGAGTCGACAACATACTTGACGCAAACAAGATGAGCCGCATTTTCAAAGTGGCAAGCGGCAAAACGCTCACGCTCAAAAACCTGACGCTTACAGGCGGCAAGGCAACCGGGACAGGCGATGCAGGCAGCGGCGGGGCAATCTATGCAAAAGATGCATCAACAGTCAACATAACAAACTGTACCATTACGGGCAACGAAGCAGATACAAACGGCGGCGGCATTTATGTTGAGAGCACATATACTACAATCACAAACTGCATCTTTACGAAGAACACCGCAAGAGACGGCGGCGGCATCTATATCAACAGGACTGGCCCCTTCACCTATGTGGTAGAAATCAGCGGCGGCACTATAGGCGGCGGCACAGGACAGGCAAACAAAGCGACCGGCAACGGCGGCGGCATCTATGTCGGCGAGAGTTGCGAGTTGAGGCTGAAAGACTCTACAGGTTCCGGTGCGCAGAGCGTACTGATTACCGGCAATCAGGCAGCAAATGGCGGCGGCGTATACGCCGCAAATAGAGCAACAGTAAGTATGCAAGGCAGCACACAAATTGCGGTAAACAATGATGTGTATTTGGACAGCGATTCCGCTATTCTTGTTAACAAAGTCTTGAACAGTACCGGTACCGTCGCCCGTATTACGCCTGAGAACTACAGAGAATTTCCGCCTGTAAAAGTGCTTTACGGTGATGCAGTTGGCTCGGAACACGGCAAGTTCGCCGTAACGCGGCAGAAGTATCCCCCACAGGAATGGGTAGTAGACAGCGACGGCAAGCTGAAAAAGAAGAATTAGATACCGGGGAATGGGGAATTTAGAGTCACCCTGCTCGAGCCTCTCGTATCGCTCGGGTGGGTACCCTACACTCGGACGAGTGCGTACCCCACACCAAGGCGAGTGCGTACCTCACACTAATGCGGGTGCGTACCTCACACTAATGCGGGTGCGTACCTCACACTAATGCGGGTGGGCACCTCACACTAATGCGGGACTGTCCTACAGCGTAAGGCAATGCACTGTCTTGAATAAAACTGATTTTCGTAATAAAATAAAACGTTATGAAAACAGGTTTTATCGCAGAAAGGGCAAAACAGCTTAAAATCTCTTCTCTTTCGATTTCCGAAGGCCTACGTTCAGGCGGCTTCAGTTCGGCTTTTCGCGGGCAGGGTATAGAATTCGACTCGGTACGGGAATATGAAACGGGAGATGATGTGCGCTCTATAGATTGGAACCTTACGGCGCGGAGCGGTAAGACCTATGTTAAGATGTACCGTGAAGAAAGAGATTTAAGCATTTTTATCTGTGTGGATTTTTCTCTTTCTATGGAGCCGGGGCTCGATAAAATCAGCCCTAAGGAAAAAGCTATCGAAACGGCAGCCCTTTTAGCCTTTGCGGGGAGGCATATGTTTTCCCCGGTCGGAGCCCTTTTTTTTGATGGAGAAAAAGGCCCATTGTTTATTCCTAGAACGGGAGAAGAGCATATTTTGACCATATTAAAATCCATGGAAGATTTTGCCTTTTGCAAAAATCGAAAACCGGTACGGGGAACACAGATTGCGTCTGCGATGACAGCCGCCTCTAAGATTTTGCGTTCACGTTCCTTGGTAATAATCATTTCGGATTTTAAGGTTGAGGGTTATGAAAAGGAGCTTGGGCTCTTGGCGGCAAAACATGATGTTGTTTGCCTTAAGATAAGCGGATCTATGGATTCTTTTTTGCCGGAAGCCGGATCTATAGGATTTAAAGACCCCGAAACTAATTTTAAAATGCTTTTGCCTACGGGCTCTAAGACTTTTCAGATGGAATATAAAAAGAATTTTAGTGAAGAAATATTAAGGTGGGAAAATACCTGTAAGCACTCCCTTGCAAATCCTGTTTTACTCGATGTAAATGACGATACCGTAAAAGTATTGGGAGACTTCTTTTTGTCGAAACAAAGCAATCAGCGTGTTTTAAAAAATAATTTAGCTAAGTTTGGAGCGGGTGGATGGAAGGCATTTTAATTCCTCAACAGGTTTTTGTAGGCGACTCCGCAGAATTTTTATTCCCCATAGATGCTTTGCAATCTTTTGATCCTTCTATTTTAATGTCCGGCTCTTTTAAGATTGATAAGATAAAACAAAATACTATGATGGATATAACTTCCATTCAAATTAAAAAACAGAAAACAAAAGAATACATATCCATAAATTTTACTCCATGGGAAACAGGATCCGTATTTTTTCCTTCATTGGCTGAGGCCGGTATTTACGATTCAATGCCTCAAGTTTTTATTTCTTCAATATTGGAAACGGCAAAGGTTGAGGTCATACAGCCTCCGCGTCCTCCTCTTTTACTTCCGGGTACAAGTTATTTGCTTTATCTTATAGCTTCCGTAAGCGGTGTATTTATTTTTACTTCCATAATGGTTTTTTCTGCGGTAAAAAAATATTTTTTTGTTTACTCTTTTTCGAGGACTCAACGAATAAGAATTAAAGCCTTAAATAAATCTTTGAGAAAGTTAAAGCGGCAAATGTCTTCCGTTTCTTCTTCCAGCAGCCTTGAGGGAGTTACAAAAAGAAAGGATTGGCTAAAAAAATTCGAGTTTGCTTTTAGAAGGTATTGTTTCAGTTTGACTTCATCGGAAGCGGTTTTAAAATCGGGTGAGGGCGAGAGTCTTACATACTCGGAAATATTAGAAAACCTTAAGCGGAAGTTTGAAAGCACCTACGGAGTTTACTTTGAATTTGAAAAAATCTTTTTTAAACTTCAAGCTCTCCGTTTCGGGTCTACGGATCTAAAAGAAATAAACTTTGAAATGGAAAGTATTTATTTTTTAAACCAAAC